>JBJTRB010000200.1:0-6056 GCA_046075925.1 Bacteroidota bacterium
CAGTGACTTGGCCAGTAAGGCTTTTGCCGATAATCAAGTCATGGTCGATCCGGGAGTTTATGCAGTATATGCTGCTGACATCAACCAAGATGGATACGTAGACAGTTTCGACTACTCCTTATGGGAAACGGACAACCTGAGTTTCGCTTCGGGTTACTTTGCCACCGACATCAATGGCGACGGCTTTGTAGATGGGTTTGATTATACGGCTTGGGAGGCCAATAATTTGAGCTTCATCTCTCTTGTTACTCCCTAAAAGACCACTGAGTCCTATTGAAGACCTTTCGTATTCTTTAAAAATGAAAACAGCCCGGAGTTCCGGGCTGTTTTCGTAATGTGCTGGACTTGCCGATCAGGCTTCTGCGACCTCTGTAAGGTCGACCGGTACGACTTGCGTAACACCTGTTTCCACCATCGTGATACCATAGATGATATCCGTAGCGGCCATCGTACGCTTGTTGTGCGTGATGATGATGAACTGGGATTCCTTCGAGAACTTCTTGATGATGTTGTTGAACTTGTCGATGTTGGCATCATCCAGCGGAGCGTCCACCTCATCGAATATACAGAAGGGGGCGGGCTTGATGAGATAGATGCCGAACAACAGGGCAGTAGCGGTCAAGGTCTTTTCTCCTCCTGATAACTGAGAGATCGACAGCGGACGCTTGCCTTTCGGCTTTGCGATGATCTGCACGTCACTTTCAGTCGGGTTTTCAGGATTGAGCAGGACCAGGTCGCAGTCGTCATCTTCGGTGAAGAGCGAACGGAAAACTTTGATGAAGTTCTCCCTGATCTCGTGGAATGCCGTCATGAAATTCTCCTTGGCGGTCTTTTCGATCTCCTCGATGGTCTGAAGCAGGGATTCTTTCGCTTTGATAAGATCGTCTTTCTGCGTCGTGATGAATCCATGCCTTTCGCTCACCTCTGTGTATGCTTCGATAGCCATGGGGTTGATCGGGCCGTAGTTGTCGAGCTGATGCTTCTGCTTGCTCACTTTTTCGCGCAGCTCCTCTTCCTGCCATTCGCTGGAAGGCTCGCGCTCCAGGATGTCGTTGATGTCGATGCTGAATTCAACACTCAGTCGCTCTTTCAACGAGTTGAGTTGAATCCTAAGCTCGGTCGTGCGCTCCTTGATGGCTTGTGACAGCTGATCGCATTGCTCGCGCTGGTGGCGAGTGGTCCGAATTTCGTTTTCAAGTTGCTCCAGGTCGCCCCGTGAAGCGTAATAGTCCGCTTCAACAACGCCTACTTGCTGGTCGAGTACATCCTTCTCCGCATAAAGAGTCATCAGATGCCCGTCGAACTCGGTAGAGGAGCTCACCAGGTTCCTGACATCTTCCTGGACCACTTCCAACTCGGAGGTGTTGACGGTGATATTCTTCTGCAGTGATTCCAGCAAGTTGTTCTTGTAGGCAAGGTCACGAATCGTATTCGCGATCTTGTTCTGCTGCTGGATGCACTGGATGTGATGCTGGTTGTAGCCGGCACTGCGGGTATTGACCTGTTCGGTCAACTCGTTGAAGGAGGCTTGAAGTCCCTCCATTTGTCCTGATACTTGGTCGTACTGATTGCGAAGTAACGCTGCCCGTTCGTGGTGGCTGAGGTTGTCCTCTTCAAGTACTGCGTCGATGGAAGAGAGTTGCTCACGCAATCCTTCCAGGATGTTTCGGTTGTTGGCGATGCCGCTGCTAAGGTGCTCTGTCTTGTTGTGCAGGGTGGTGTGCGACTGTACCGCCCGCTGCAGTTCTTGCTGCGTGGAATTTCGCTGACCGGTCGTCTGCTCGCGCTTGCGACGATTGTCCACCAACGATTGTTGCAGTTGGTCGTGACGACCTTTGTGCAGTTCGAGTTCCTGGGTAAGGGATTCGATCTCTTTCGAGAGGGTTTCCAGGTGCTTGGCGCGTCCGATACGCTTACCATCGAACAATCCGACGGATCCGCCGGAAAGCGAATGACGCGTCTTGCAGAACTTGCCGTTCTGGGAAATGAAAACGGAAGATTTATTCTCGGACTGCAACCAAGGTGTGCGATCCTGGTCCTCGGTTACGATGTAGACATTACGTAACAGGTGCGCACAGAGTGAACGGTATTTTTCTTCTACGTCCAGGATGTCGAGTGCTGCCACGCAATGCTGGATGCTCTCGGGAGCAGGGGAGGAGGAGTCGAAATTATTCAGGATGAAAAAGTTCGCTCTTCCTTTGGCGGCTTCTGAAAGCAGGTTGACTGCTTTACTTCCCTCATTCACATCTTCGATGACGAAGTAGTTCATGTAAGGGTCCAGATAGTTCTCCAGTGCGGTCTTGAATTCCGGGCGACAGCTGAGTATCTCGGAAAACAAGGGAGCACGGAAGCCGTCCTGTGCGTTCTTGCGCAAGTAGCGCAACGATTCAGGGTAGCCTTCCAGGTTCTCGACCAGACTCTTGGTCAGGTTGAATTCGTTTTGGCGTGCATCCAGCTTGCGGCTGGTGCCCATGACAGTATCATTGGAATGGCGCAGCTCATCTTCAAGGCGGTGTACCTCGTTCTTGAGTCGATCTTCTTCCTCCATGAGTGCGGTAAGCTCCTGCTCCAAAGCATCTTTCAGAAGTCGGCTTTCGGCCTCACGGGTTGAAAGGTACGTCAGTTCGGCTTCGGATGTCAGCGCTTCGTTGGATAATCGCTCGATCTCTTTTTGAAGGGAATCTTTTCTGGCTTGTGTCACGGCCAGACTTTTTTCCGACTCGTGCATGGCCACCTGAAGGCTTTTTGCCTCGTCGCCAAGACGGTGGAGATCACTTTTCATCTGATCATGGCTGGCACGTGTCTCGTCCAGTATGGACTTGAGTTCGACCAGTTGATTCTGAAGTTGTTCAAGAGCCATTTCCTCGTTGAACTTCTCTTCTTCCCCGATACGGATTTGGTCTTGAGTGGCGATAAGGTTGGCCTTGTCCTGCGTCAGTTGCTGGGAGAGGGAGTTCTCCTTATCCTGCAAAAAGCGCAGTTTCTCATTCGACACCTTCTTGTCGTTTTCGTATTGACGGATGGTGTTGACCTTTTCGTTGAGAGAGCGCTGTACTTCTGCCAGCTCTTTCTCCTTGTCCAGGATGTATAACTTCTTTTGTTGAAGCACGGCTTCGCATTCTGCCAGTCGGGCATCAAGGCTTACCTTTTCTTCCTGCTGACGGTTTTCCTGGTCCTGCAGCTCTTCAAAGGTCTGCTTGCTTCCTGAAAGGGTGAATACCGCCAATTCGGTACTCAGTTCCTTGTATTGCTCTTTGAGTTTGTAATACCGCTCCGACTTCTTGGCTTGCGATTCGAGCGATTTCATGTTCCGCTCGATCTCATACAACAGGTCGTTGACACGGCTGAGGTCAGCTTCCGTATCCTCCAGCTTCTGGAAGGTCTGCTTACGACGGATCTTGTACTTGGAGATGCCCGCAGCCTCTTCGAAGAGGTTCTTGATGGCGTTGTTCTTGTCGTTCAGGATCTCATCGACCATCTTCAACTCGATGATGGCATACGAGTCGGAGCCGATTCCGGTATCCAGGAAAAGGTCGGTGATGTCCTTCAGCCTACAGGAGACATTGTTCAGGAGGTATTCGCTTTCCCCGGTACGATACAGCCTACGCGTGATGGTAACCGTGCTGTATTCGGTAGGGAGGATGTTCTTGGTGTTTTCAAAGGTCATGGAAACTTCAGCCATTGAGGCCGGCTTCCGGTTCTTGGTTCCGTTGAAAATGATATTCTCCATCTTCTCGGAGCGTAACAGGCGGGTCTTCTGCTCGCCAAGTACCCAGCGGATGGAGTCGACGACATTTGATTTTCCACTGCCGTTCGGACCAACGATGGAGGTCACGCCCTTATCGAAGTGGATGGTGACTTTATCGCCGAAACTTTTGAAGCCCTTTATTTCCAGGGAGGTCAGACGCATAGTATAGAGCGGTTTTTGAATTAAGAACAGCAAATTTAACCCATTCCACTTCTTTTGCCCGGTTTTGTTGATAACTAAGCTTGAAAATAAAGTGCCTTTCCCAGCGCACCTTTACACGACTAATTTCAGAGCTGCTGTGCACCGAGAAATGGAAGTGGAGGATCACATTCCCTTACTTCTTAATGAGTTAGCGATGTATGGATTAAAAGCAGCGACTTTTTTGTTTTTTTGAATGAATTCCTACTTTTACCAACTCCTAGAATTGCATCTACTCACTTAATAACCATCCATTATGGTAAGAAAGTCTTTTGTACCGTTCCTGTTCCTGTTCCTCCTGAGCGCCGCTGCATTTTCGCAGACTGGCGAAATACGTGGTAGGGTTACCGAAGCAGGAGGCTCCGAGGGAGTTCCCTTTGCGAGTGTCGCAGCTTTGTTGAATGGAACCCAGGTGCAGGGAACCGTCACTGACTTCGATGGCAACTTCGCTATCAAACCGCTGAACCCTGGTAAATACGATGTCAAGGTCACCTGCGTCGGCTACAACGCCAAGCAGCTCAATGGTGTGTTGGTTACCGCCGATAAGATCGCTTTCGCCAATTTCGAATTGGGCAAAGGTGTCGAATTGAAAGCGGTTGAAGTGGTTGAATATTCCGTACCGTTGATCGACAAAGGTTCTCCATCCACCGCGAAGACGGTTACTTATGAAGAGATCCAGGCCGCTCCTACACGCGATGTGAATTCCATCGCGTCTCAGACCGCCGGTGTTTACCAGAAGGACCAGGGCGATGCATTGAACATCCGTGGTTCGCGCTCGGACGGTACCGTTTACTTCGTCGACGGTATCAAGGTGCGTGGTTCAGTCGGTCTGCCGCAAAAAGGTCAGGAACAGATTACCGTTATCACTGGCGGTGTGCCTGCTCAATACGGTGACGCTACCGGTGGTATCATCAGTATCACCACGCGCGGACCTTCGCGTGAATTCTCCACCGGAGTGGAATTGGCTACTTCAGAGTTGTTCGATGATTATGGCTACAAGCTCCTTGCGTTCGATGTTTCAGGTCCGATCGCCAGCCGTCGCGACTCTTCCGGTGCCAAATCAGGCCAGCCTTATGCCGGCTTCTTCCTTGCAGGTGAATATCAGGGCGACCGGGACGCAGGACCTTCTGCAATTCCTATTTACGTCGTCAAGGACGATCTGCTCGATGATGTCCGTAAGAATCCATTGGTCCGTTCTCCATACGGTCTCAACTACATCCATCGCTCCAATTTCTTCACCTATGATGACCTGACTACTCAGAACTACCGTCCGAACGTTGCAAGCAATGCCATCCGTTTGAATGGTAAGCTGGATCTTGCTCCGACCAAGAGTCTGGGTGTCACTTTCGGTGGCTCCTTCGAGCGTACCAGCGGTCACGACTACATCGACATTTATTCGTTGATGAATTACGATCAGAATCCGTTGAGCACGGCAAACAACTGGCGGGTATACGGAAAGCTGACTCAGCGTTTCCTCTCGGAAGGGAATGAAAAAGCGTCTTCCAACATCAAGAACGTCTTCTACACCATTCAGGCGGATTATTCACGAAATACAGGTCGCTCTGAAAATGACGTTCACAAAGACCGTTACTTCGATTACGGGTACATTGGCAAGTTCGAGGCGAAGAGAAGACCATTCTATGTTCCCTTCTTAAGTGGCGACAGTCTGTACGCCATTCAGGTTGCCAACATCGACACGCAATACGCTTATACGCCTGGCACCATCAATACGAATACATCCAATTACACCACCCAATACTATGACCTGACTGCCCCCTTCGGCACAGCTGGTTATACCAACTCCTTCTCCAGTGTAGTGCTGGGCGGTGGATTGGTGAATGGGGATAACAGGAACCCGCTGAACGTGTACGGTCTTTGGGCTACCACCGGTCGTGTCCGTAACGGCTTGAGCAAATTCGACAACTCCCAGTTCCGTTTCGTGGCTTCCTTCTCTGCCGATATAAAGAATCATAATATTATCGTCGGCGGTGAATTCGAACAACGCACCGACCGTGGATGGAGTCTCGCTGCCAGCTCGCTGTGGCAGTTGGCACGTATCCTAGGCAACCAGAACATCACCGGTTACGATACGGACAATCCGATCATCACC
>JBJTRB010000201.1:0-2591 GCA_046075925.1 Bacteroidota bacterium
GAACAGGGTCGTAAAACAATTTCTTGCCTAATGCGACTCCTTCCACCGTAAGTGGGTTGTCAGGTGGAATAGGCATCGAAGGCAAGGAGGAAGGAATATTGAGTGGATATGGAGTAGGTCCATCCGAAGAGGGAGGATCGACTTCATCCTTGCACGCAAGGAAGGTGGTCAATGAAATGAGTACTAACAGGCTGGAAAGCTTATTTGTCATCGTTCATCGGATCAATGCACACCTGTGATAGTGAATGCGGTGGTGAAATTCTGGTTCATGGTTGCCAGCCAGGTACGTTCGTTGGCCAGTGCGGACTGATGGTCGTAATCGACATCCAAATCGATTGGCGTAGGTGAGTTGTAAAGCGCGTTCAAGTTGAAAGTCATGTCAATGTGCTTTTGATCTGCATCCACTATGAAAGCAACTGGAACTTCTATTGTGGACAGGGCGACTGGTCCGCCGTAATGAAGTCGAAGCGTCTGCTGCAGACCATTTGAGTTGATGAAAAATCCCTCGTGCTTGAAGAATATATAGCCGGTGCTCCAGGTCCAGAACATGTTATTGGCCGGATCAAGGTCGCCTGTCTGATCCAACACGAAATTCTTAGTGCTGTCGACTCCCAGGTAAAACCTTAAGCCGGTGTAGGTGCCATTCGGAATGCCTGAGAGTTGGATGTTCCAGGACGCAGGGTTTTCAGCATCGATCAGATCGTAATTTTTTGCGTTATAAGTCGAGCCATCGGCTCTAAGGAAGGTGAAGTTCGTGATGTAGTATTTCAGTAGGTCAACCTGGTAGGTGTTACCTTCAGAAGTGGTGTAGGCCATTTGACCCAATTGCAAATTGAGCGAATCGACTTTGTTGCTGATGGTGAAAGAAACTTGACCGGTTGTCTTTTCGTCTTTTTTGCAGCCGGCAAAGCATGCGAGCAGGACAATCATGAGAGGTACAATGGATCTCAAGGTTGTCTTGGAATTCAAGAATAGCTTATTCATTTATATCCATTTGGTTAGGTAAAAATAACCAATAATGCCCTATAAAAGTTCCTGACTAACGTCATTTCCCCGCTTGATGGGGGTCATCTGCATCGGAGCGCCCCCAAGGTACTTTTACTAGCGAAGTTTAACCCTAACACCATTATCATGAAAACCCAGGAAAACACCCTCGTAGGCCGTCATGAATATCCGGCCATTTCTTTATTGGTCCCCACTCACCCTGAATACCCCAAGTTCAAAGTCGATAAGAAGCATTTTCAGGCGCTTATTCAGTCGGCCGAATCCCAATTGGCTGAACGCTTCAGCAAGCAGCGGACGGCTGAATTGACCGATAAGCTTCAATCCACGGTCGATTCGATCGATTTCAGCAAACTGTCAAAAGGCTTGGCGGTTTTCGTTTCAGGCAGTCAGGCAAAAGTGGTCCATCTGCCTTTCGAAGTCGATGAAAAGGTGATTGTGGATGATTCCTTCGAGGTGCGTGATCTGCTCTATGCCGCTCAAGTACATCAAGAGTATCTGCTCGTGCTGATTTCTAAAAATGCGGTGAGGACAGCCTATGGACGAGGTATCGATATGGTTCCTGTACGATACAAGGGTATGCCGCTGAACATCCAGGATGTCACCAACAGTCACAGCCTTCCAGGTTGGGATTATCTCGACACGGAAGCGTATGATGAAAAAAACCACCACAACTATCTCCGTTTCATCGACGATGTCCTGGCTAAAGCAATTCAGGGAAATGATTTGCCCGTGGTGTTGATGGGTGATACCAAGTCCCTTGGCTTATACAAAGCAGGGACCACCATCGGAGATCGTATCATCGGATTTGTAGAAGGGAATTTCGAACATGCTACCGTTACTGAAATCTACCAACGGGTGGAACCCTTGCTGAAAGCACTGGATAAGAAATCGGAAGACAAGGCGTTGACGCTATTGGCATCCGCACTTAGCAAAGGAGATTTTTGCGGAGGATTAGTCGAAGTATGGCGCGCTGCCATTGAGGGACGAGGCCGCTTATTGCTAGTTGAAAAAGGATATCGCGAGGAAGCCACCTTGGGTGATGATGCTGCCACCTTGATTCTTGGCGAGCAACCTGTTCATGCCTACCGCAAGATCGCAGATGCAGTCGATGATGTCATCGAGCTGACGCTCGAAAAAGGAGGGAAGGTCCAATTCGTACAAGATGGCAGATTGGCGGATTTCAATCGGATCGCCATGGTGAATCGTTTCTGAATAACCGTAAATGACAACAAACATGAAAAAGATTCTCGTTCCGACTGATTTTTCCAATACCGCTGAGCATGCCGCACGGTTTGCCATGGCGATTGCAATAAAGACAAATGCAGAAGTGGTCTTGCATCATGCTTACGTGCTTCCGGTTTATGCAACCGATGTTCCTTTGGTCATCCCTTCCGATCAAGAGCTGGAAAAGTCATCACAGGAGGGTCTGCGTGCATTGTCTAGCCGATTGAAAAAGGATTTTCCCGTTATCAAGGTGACGGAAATGGTCTCAGAGGGTTTTGCGGAATCGACAATTCCCCAGGCAGCCGCTGAGAGCGGCGCCGATCTGATCGTGATGGACACTCGTGGTGCAAGCGGTATTCGAG
>JBJTRB010000202.1:0-8446 GCA_046075925.1 Bacteroidota bacterium
GATCCGATTGCCGTCGAGGACATTCAAGCCATCGTGGCGCATCTGAAGGAGCGGAACATTGGAGTATTGATCACCGACCACAACGTGCACGAGACGTTAACCATCACCGATAGAGCGTACCTGCTTTTTGAAGGTAAAATCCTGAAATCAGGAACAGCAGAGGAACTTGCAGCAGACGAACAGGTGAGACGAGTTTACCTGGGACAGAATTTCGAGCTGAGAAAATAATCAGCCTACTAATTCAAGTCAGTATTCAAAACTTTTCAGGCACCCGCTTCTTCCAGGGTGAAATGATAACTCTCCATGATAGGATTTGAAAGCAGCTTTTTACAGGCTTCGTCAACGACCGCTTTCGCATTCTCCTGATCCGCAGCATCCACCTCCATGGTGATATGTTTTCCGATCCGCACATTCTCCAAGGACTTGAGTCCCATATTCTGCAGACCGAGCGTAACCGCTTTGCCTTGCGGATCCAACAGAGCTTTCAACGGCATGACTTCAATAGAGGCGATGTATTTCATGATCGGGTCAAGTTTTTTCGGTTTCCCACTACCGACAAAAGTACATAGAATGCAATGATCAGAGGCATGGCTGCCACAGAAAAGAGAATGAAAGAGACGATGGAGAACACCATCAGAAGGAACTGCAGCGGATATTCTCGTAGGGAGAGACTTTTCATCTTGAAGGAAAACAGTGGGATTTCCGCTACCAGCAACCAGGCGGAAGCAAAGGAAATCATCACCAAAATAGGAGCGCTTGTGAGCAGGAAATCAAATTTGCCGGGAAGTCGCTGCAACACCAGTGGCAAGGAAACAATCCAGATCGTATTGGCCGGGGTGGGAAGGCCGATGAATCCATCCGACTGCCGTGCGTCCAGATTGAATTTCGCCAGCCGCAGTGCGGAGAAGGCCGTCACAAGGAATGGAATGACGTAAATGACATCTGCCTGCCAGTCTGCAGTAACCCACGTTTGCACGTCTGAATTCTTCATCAATCCATACAGAACCAAACCTGGCAGGAATCCGAAGCTGACCATATCAGCCAATGAATCCAGTTCTTTTCCCAAAGGGGAACTGACTGCCAGCCAGCGTGCAGCCCAGCCATCCAGCAGGTCGAAAATCAAACTGGCAACGACAAAGCCGACCATGGCTTCTGGCTGCATTTGCACATAAGAAACTATGGCCATGCACCCGGAAACGAGGTTCATGAGGGTAAGGGTGTTGGGCAACTGAGAGAAGCGGGCTTTTGACATGATCCAAAGTTAACATACTGGGAACGCATACCGCCTCGAATCGGGAAGATTCGGAGCTGTCTGCCAGTGCGAATTTGTTGAAAATTAGCGTGAAAATGAATGAGAAACGTCAGGTCGGACGCTCAATTCCTGTAACTTTACCTGAGGTAAACAGTTTATCAGATAACGCCAACATTCCGTAGCGTTCAAGGTCTAAATCGTCTGATGTCGCCAATGCGTAATCTTAGCACTTTCTTACTCAGCTTGACGGTAGCATTCGCTTCCGCTCAAGCTCCCAAATACAGCAATGAATTCCTCTCCATCGGAGTAGGTGCTCGACCCATGGGCCTTTCAGGCGCTGTTGTGGCAATTGATGATGATGCCACGGCTGCCATGTGGAATCCGGCCGGATTGAGTCGTTGCAAAGGCGACCTTCAACTGTCGGCCATGCACGCCGAACTCTTTGCAGGAATTTCCAAGTTCGACTACGCTACACTGGCCACACACATTGATACTGCCAGGACCATCGGATTTTCCATCGTCCGTTTCGGCACGGACGATATTCCCAATACACTCGACCTTGTAGATGCTTCCGGCCTTATCGACTATAGCCGACTATCCTCCTTTTCAATCGCTGACTACGCGTTTGTCTTTACGTACAGCCAACAGACAAGATTACCCGGTTTACGGATCGGCGGTAATGCCAAAGTCATCCATCGCAAAGTGGGTGATTTCGGTAAGGCTTGGGGATTCGGTTTCGACCTCGGCGCTCAATATGCAGTCGGTCAATGGCAATTCGGCGTCATGGCCAAAGACGTCACCTCGACCTTCAACGCCTGGAGCTACAACACCGAACTGCTGGAAGCGACCTTCAGCAAAACCGGAAATGAGATTCCGAAGAATTCAACCGAAATCACCTTGCCGAAACTGATTCCCGGAGCAGCTTACAGGCACGACTTCAACGAGAAGTTCACTTTGCTGGCAGAACTGGATGCTGAACTCACTTTCGATGGTCAGCGCAATGTCTTGATCGGCTCGAGCGTAGTGAACATCGACCCGCGGATCGGACTGGAAGCAGGATATGCCGGGCTGGTCTTCCTCCGGGCTGGCTTACAGAATGTCCAGAAGGTGAAGGAATTCGACGGTACCACTTCGACCATCTTTCAGCCTAACCTCGGCATAGGAGTCAAGTTGGGCAAGATCGCCATCGACTATGCATTGACCAACATAGGAAGTCAACAGATACTTTATTCGAACATATTTTCGATACGATTGGAAATCACCAAGCAGAAACGTTGAAGACTGCTCATCTTCTGATTCATGAAAAAAGCGTTACTGTTATCCTTACTGCTTTCCGCAGCCCTCATCCAGGCTGATGCGCAACCGTTTGGCAACGAGTGGATCAATTACAGCCAGCAGTACTTCAAAGTGAAAGTCTGGCAGGACGGAGTCTACCGCATCAACCGTCAGACCCTTTTATTCGCCGGAGTGAATGTGTCTTTATTGGACCCACGACGACTGCAACTATTCCATAACGGACAGCAGCAATACATCCATGTGGAAGGCGAGAGCGATGGAAGGTTCGACGCAAGTGATTTCATTGAATTCCATGGCATGAAAAACGATGGCAGCCTTGAGACTGCCATGTATGCCGATCCCGATTGGCAACCGAATCCGCACTATAGCAATTTCACAGACACCGCCATTTACTTCCTTACCTGGACGACCAACACACCAGGACTTCGCATGTCGACCACCGTCGATACGGCATTCAGCGGCTACAGCCCTTCTCCTTACTGTATCCGCGAGTCATTTTTCGAGGACCCCTTTGATTACAACTACGGGTATAACAACAACTCCATGGATTATACGGAGAGTGAAGGATGGTGCCGTGTTTTCGGTTATAAAGCCGAGCCACCCAACCAAGGATTCTTTCCTGCCGTCATCCAATTCCCTTCCAAGAATGCCTTTTCATCAGGTCCGGATGCTGAAATAACTGTCAGTGTAGGAGGGGTGAATAACCTGCCCCACAATATCTACATCACTTTCCCAGGCTATTCCTTCAATGACACCTATTACACACAGGACCATAAGACCTACCGCTTCAGCGTCGCACCTGCTTCACTGACCAGTCCGACTTCCACCTTATCGTTGGCTACTCCTCCTCCTGCCCCGCTTCAAAACGATTACCAGGGATTCTATTACACATCACTTCGCTATCCGCACACATACGACTTCGAGAACGCTTCGTCTTTCCGCTTCGAAGTTCCTGATGCCTCCAACCAAACCAAATCGCTACTGCAAGTAAGCGCCTTCAATGCAGGAGCCAACACCCCGATCGTATATGATCTGACCAACCACCGACGCATCATCATGACTGCGGATGGCACCGGATGGAAAGCATTGCTTCCGAATGATGGATCAGCTTCACCTAAGAAATGCCTGATGCTCGACCCGGCTCAGATAGCCTTTAATTATTCCGTCTCCGGGATCAATTACGCACAGAACAATTTCGGATACTTCAACAATCTGGTTTCAAATCCAATCGATTCGGCTTTCCTCCTGATCACCAACAGGGCCCTTTGGAATCAGGCGACGAGCTATGCCAACCACCGGAATAGCACCTCTGGAGGGAAAGCAAGACTGCTGGATATTGACGAGCTGACGGACCAATTTGCGTATGGAGTACAAAAGCATCCATATGCCATTCGCAATTACGCCTCCAAGCTATCCAGCAGCTGGACGAACGTTGCACCGCCTCAGCATCTATTTCTAGTAGGAAAATCCGTCAACCCGAAAGACTTCAGAAAAAATCCTGCTTTATTCTCACTGTGTCTCGTACCCTCCTACGGCTTCCCCAGTTCCGACATCCTGTTGACTTCCGGTTTGGGCAACTCCTTGTATGAACCACTCATACCCACCGGAAGGGTTTCGGCAAGAACAGGTAACGAGGTACTTGATTACCTCAGCAAGGTGCAGGAATACGAGAACGCACAAGATGGTCAGCCACAACCATGGATGAAAGAGATATTGCACTTCGGCGGTGGCAACGATCCATCCCAGCAATCCCAACTCTCAGCCTATTTGGACGATTTCAAAGGCATCATGGAGTCCGAGTCATTCGGCGGCAAGGTGACCACTTACCTTAAATTCTCCACCGGGCCGATTGTCATCAATCAATCCGATTCGCTGCAGGCTCAAATCGATTCCGGCGTAGCCGTCATGACCTTCTTCGGCCATGCATCAGGCTCCGGCTTCGACCAAAGCACCGATGAGCCGTCGGAATACAACAACCGAGGCCGCTATCCGGTAGTCGTGGCCAACAGTTGCTTTGCCGGCGACATTCACACTTCCCAGAAAAGCGTCAGTGAGAAATTCGTACTCGAACCTTCTAAAGCTGCGATCGGATTCATTGCCAGTGTAGGACTTGGTGTTCCGCAAGACCTTTTTTCATATTCACATGCGTTCTTCCAGAATGCTTCCAAGAACATGTACGGTGCCTCCTTGGGAGAACTCATGAAAAAATCGGTGCAAGACATACAGGTGCCCAATGCTGAAAACATAAAGACCGTTTGCCAGGAGATGTCTCTTCATGGCGACCCGTCGCTCAAGCTGAACTCCTTTGGCAAGCCGGATTATTCAGTGAATGAATCTTCGATCCGTTTCACCCCGGAGGCCATCACAACCGACCTGGATACATTTTCCGTGATAATCGACACGCGGAATCTTGGTCGTGGCGTCACGGATACCTTCACGGTGAGAGTGACACGCACCTATCCTGATGGAAGCGACTCGTCCTACTCCACTACCGTCAGTAATTGCTTTTACAACAATACCACCGTACTGAATCTGAAAGTCGGCGGATTCGGAGCAGCGGGCATCAACCGCTTCCTTGTTCAAGTAGATCCTTATCAATCCGTTCCTGAATCGGATGACTTTTCGAATAACACCGCATTCACGTCTCTTTTCATCACCTCGAATGACATTGTGCCTGTTTATCCTGGTCGCTATGCCATACATCCTTACCCGTCAGTGACGTTGAAAGCCAGCACCAGCGATCCGCTTGCCAACGTGAAAGATTACAGGTTCGAAATCGATACACTCGACTTAGACATTGCCGACTCTCTGTATGGAGGTGCTCGAAGTCCGCTGTTCCTTACCACGACCGTGTCTGACAGCGGTGGTGTGGTGTCTTGGAATGTGTCCAACTACCAATTACTGGACAGCACCGTGTATTTCTGGCGTGTAGCAAACGACTCCATCGGCATCAATCCGGGCAAGTACAAATGGCAGCAATCCTCCTTTGTGCATATATCAGGAAAATCAGGCTGGTCCCAATCCAATTTCCATCAATTCAAGTCGGATAGTTACGAGAATGTGCGCTATGATACAGTCGGTCGTAAATTCGATTTCGTCCAGAACAATAAATTCCTGAACGTTTTCACCAACGGATCACCTGACGGCACTCAGACCCAATACAACGAGATCGGATACAAACTGAACGGAGTTGTGACTGAATACAACGGTTGTGGAAGCACCGCCGCCGTGTACGTAGCCATTCTCGACTCCATCACCCTAGAGCCCTGGAACAACTGCGGGAATTACTATGGATCCGGCAATTACTATGGACAGCAGAACCAGTTCGTCCCCGCACCTGGAAGCGATTGTAACTACCCTTTCAATGTACAGGGAATCGGGAACTGCAGATCCCGACCTGAGAACGTTTTTCAATTCAATCTGCGCGCAGATACGCAAATGACTGCACTTAGGACACTGGTCAACAGCGTTCCTGCAGGAAACTATGTGCTTGCGTACACCTGGTTCACCGCGAACTACTCCGCCGTCAACGTCGCCTTTCACGATGCTTTCAATTCGCTTGGGTTCAATACTGCTCAGTTGAATGATAACGCACCCTTCATCCTCCTTTCCAAAAAAGGAAATCCTTCGGCAAATCAATCTTCCGTCGGAGTCAACCAAACCGACCGCCTCTCGCTTAACACGCTATTGAGCACCGTCTGGAATAACGGCGCCATGGGCTCTACCCTGATCGGACCAGCCACACGTTGGGAGTCGCTGCATTGGAATCAAGTTCCCAAAGAAAGCACACCCGGCAGAGACCAAGTATCACTGAGCGTCCTCGGACTTGACCGCACCTTGTTGAAGTGGGACACGTTGGCAAGCGGACTCTCCTACTCTGCCACTGGCAAGGATACCACACTTTCATGGATATCTGCAGCGCGTTACAACTACCTCCGGTTGGTCGCTTCGCAAGCCGATGACTCATTGCGCACCCCGCCACAGATGACCTATTGGCGGGTATATTTCGACGAAGCCCCCGAATGCGCCATCAATCCTAACCGACATTTCGACTTCCATCAGAACCCCTTGACCGAAGGCGACACGATATTGGTGAGCGTTTCGATCGACAATATCGGCAACGTCGACATGGACAGTCTGGATGTCGACTTTTACCTATACAACAACAGCCGTCAAAGGATCGATCTGGGAAATATCCGGCTCGACTCACTGCGTACGGGAGGATATCTGAATGCTGCCTTGAGAGTCGATTCCACCTTCGGCCTTGCAGGAAACAACAGCATCTGGATCGAGGCCAACCCCTATGGAACGAATCACCAGGAGGAACAATATCATTTCAACAACCTGACCGAGGTCAAATTCCGGATCGACCGCGATATCATCAATCCAATACTCGATGTCACGTTTGATGGAGTACACATCATGGATGGCGATATCGTTTCAGGTCGACCTGAAATCGCCGTCAGACTGCATGACGAGAACCGGTTCCTGGCACTCAACGACACCTCGAAGTTCAAGATCTACTTCAGGTCGCCCGGATCGAACACGTCGCAACGTATTTATTTCTCCATGTTGAACTTCGGCAGCACCCTTGACTTTCAAGAAGCCGTTTTGCCGAAGAACAGTTGCAAGATCGACTGGAGACCCGAACTGACGGAAGATGGTTTATATACTTTCGAAGTGGAGGCAGCGGACATTTCGAACAACGAATCAGGTAAATACAATTACAAGATCAGCTTCGAAGTGATCAACAAATCTTCTATCACGGAAGTACTCAACTACCCCAACCCTTTCTCCACCTCCACCCGGTTCGTGTTCACCCTCACCGGAAGTCAGGTTCCGACGGATATGAAAATCCAGATCATGACGGTAAGCGGGAAAATCGTCAGAGAAATAACAGCCAGGGAGCTCGGCGCCATCCACATCGGAAGAAACATCACGGAATATGCCTGGGATGGCAAGGACGATTTCGGAGACCGGCTGGCCAACGGGCTTTATCTCTACCGAGTAGTGACCAGAATGAACGGAATGGACGTGGAGAAGAGAGAAACCGAGGCTGACGCTTACTTCAAAAAAGGCTGGGGCAAGATGTACATCATCCGCTGATTACATCCAGCATTTCAAGCGATCACTTCAGGTTGTGATACACAGCCTGCACATCATCGTCCTCCTCGAATCGATCCACCAACTGAAGGATTTCATCGGTCTGCTCTTCTGTGAGCTCGACAGTGGTCGTAGGCAAACGCTCAAGCGCTGATTTCTTCACCTCGATTTTCCTATCCTCTAACGCTTTGGACATCTTACCGAAATCTTCGTATGCCGTATAGATGATTATTTCCTCTTCATCCACCTCGAGGCTGTCAAGGCCGAAATCTATCAACTCTAGCTCCAACTCATCGGTGTTCAGTTTACCGTCGTTCAGGATACGGAACACCCCTTTACGCTGAAACATGAAATCGAGCGAACCGGTCTTCCCAAGTGCTCCGTTACCGCGATTGAAGTGCATGCGGATATTTGCCACCGTACGAACCGGGTTGTCTGTAGCTGTTTCCACCAGAATGGCAACGCCATGCGGTCCATATCCCTCGTAAACGATTTCTTCGAAATTGCCTTCGTCCCTTGAAGATGCCTTCTTGATGGCATTATCGATCCTGTCCTTGGGCATATTAATACCCTTGGCATTTGCGACAGCTGTACGAAGTCTTGGATTGTATTCCGGATCTCCGCCGCCGGCTTTGACCGCGATGGCTATTTCACGACCGATACGTGTGAAGGCCTTGGCCATCCGATCGTACCTGGCGAACATCTTATGCTTACGTTTCTCGAATATGCGTCCCATGGCTGGAGGTAATCTATTTTCACGAAATTAAACAAAATGAGATAGCTGGAAAAACAAGG
>JBJTRB010000203.1:0-3087 GCA_046075925.1 Bacteroidota bacterium
CTGCTGACCATTTGCAAGGCACTTTTCTTCTACCCTGAAATGGCAGTCGCACAGGAGGAATACCGCGAAGTATTGATCGATTGGAAGACCAAAGGCCTGGAAGTCCCTACCAATACGCCTTTCTATCCAAGAGGGATCAGCCGACTGTTGACGGAAGCAGAAAATACCGGGACATGGAAAATGACGGAAAAGGACACCGCCGTGGTGAACAGGCCCGTGTTCACAATCCGGTATATCGATGAAAGCAATCGTTGGAAGGAGGAGTAATTTTGGGCATGCCTTCGAAAAAATCAAATCGGTTGATAGCGTTTTTACGCACCATCCGAAACCGTTACGTCCTGACCGGTATCGGCTTTCTGGTATGGATGACTTTTTTCGATAAAAACGACTTCATCACCACCTTCTCGTATAAGAGAAAACTCGATCAATTGAAGGAACAACAATCCTATTACGAAAAGGAGATTTCCACCAACAAGGCCTATATGAGCCAGCTGCATGAGGACCCGGATGATCTGGAACGCTTTGCCAGAGAAAAGTACCTCATGAAAAAAGACAACGAAGACATTTTCATCGTTGTGAAAAAGCAAAACTGATTCCTGACCGCCTATCAGCGGTACTCCCCGAAGATCTTACGTAACGCATCGGAAATTTCGCCGAGCGTACAATAAGCCTCGACTGCATCGATGATCACCGGCATGAGGTTGCTACCATCGGTCGCAGCCCGTTCCACTGCCTTCAGTGTATTCGCCACCTGCGCACTGTTCCGCTCTGATTTCAAGCGTTGCAACTTTGCAATCTGAACCTGTCGGATGGAATCATCCACTGTAAAGTATTTATCGAAAGGAGGTTCCTCCATGGTGAATCGGTTCACTCCGACAAGGATGCGCTCTCCCCGCTCGATGGACATCTGATATTCATACGAAGCACGTGCGATTTCCTGCTGGACATATCCCGTTTCAATAGCGGCTACTGCACCGCCCATGGCATCAATCTTATGGATGTATTCCCACGCTTTCTGCTCGAGCTCGTCGGTAAGTGATTCGACGAAATAAGAGCCCGCAAGCGGATCGACCGTGTCAGCTGCGCCGCTCTCGTGCGCAACGATCTGCTGCGTTCTCAAAGCGATTCTGGCTGCTTCCTCCGTAGGCAAGCTGAGCGCTTCATCGTAGCCGTTGGTATGTAGGGATTGCGTCCCTCCCAAAACAGCCGACAACGCCTGCAAGGTGACCCGAGCCACATTGTTCAGCGGCTGCTGGGCGGTAAGTGTAGACCCACCGGTCTGGGTATGAAAGCGAAGCATCATGGCGCGAGGATCCTTTGCGCCGAGTTCCTTCATGATCTTGGCCCACATCCGTCGAGCTGCGCGGAATTTAGCCGCTTCCTGAAAGACGTTGTTGTGCGCATTGAAAAAGAACGAGAGCCTTTTACCGAAAACATCGATATCCAAACCCTTATCGAGTGCGGCCTTGACGTAAGCTTTTCCATTCGACAAGGTGAATGCCAATTCCTGTGCGGCTGTGGATCCTGCCTCGCGGATATGGTATCCGGAGATGGAAATCGTATTCCACTTAGGCACCTCCTTGCTGCAATACTCGAAGATGTCCGTGATGATCCGCATCGAAGGCTTTGGAGGATAGATATAGGTGCCACGCGCTGCATATTCCTTCAGCAAGTCGTTCTGGATGGTTCCTGAGATCTTTGAAATGTCCGCTCCTTGCTTCCGAGCCAATGCGATATAGAAAGCCAACAAGGTCGAAGCGGTGGAATTGATCGTCATCGACGTGGTGATCTTTTCCAACGTGATGCCGTCGAACAGGATCTCCATATCGCGAAGCGAATCGATTGCGACACCGGCTTTTCCTACCTCGCCATCGGAAAGCTCGTGGTCGGAATCGTATCCGATCTGTGTCGGCAGATCGAATGCGACGGACAAACCGGTGGTTCCCTGTGAAAGCAGGTAATGGTAGCGACGATTAGACTCTTCCGCAGTTGAAAAACCGGCATACTGACGCATCGTCCATAACTTACCACGGTACATGTCAGGCTGAATACCGCGTGTGAAGGGATACTCGCCCGGCTGTTCGGACGATGCGGGAGAACCATAAACACGCTTTATCTCGATTCCGCTTTCAGTGATGATGGCCTTTTCAGACATGACACAAGTTGCTTGAGTGATAATAAGTGGATTGTAAAACTGTTTGAGGTCACTCCTCAGAGATCAGCTGAAGAGCGTTTTAGCCTCTTCCTTCAGGAACATGATAGCTGCAAACGTCGGAGAAACACCACCGGACTTTTCTCTGGCAAAAATATCAGCTGTCAAGTTCACTCCCGCCGACGTCGGACCTACATTCCTGTAAGCGGAGTCGACCATCTCAACCACTGCATCCTTGGCAGCACATACCGCCGACCACGCCTCATCGGAAACATAGAGTTGCTGTGACAGATTGTGTTCGAATTCGGAGCGGATATTGACCAGCAAATCGAAGTGCAGGACCTGAGAACTGACAGCGCTCTGCTGCACACGCACAAGCAGACTTTCAGGAGAAATTCGCTCCATGAAAAGAATCAATCGTTCGTACGCTTGCAATCGTATGGGTAAAGCTTCAGCCTTACGTCGAGCACGATCTTCGATCACCTTCACTTGCATGTCGCGATCCAGAAATCGCTTCATCATGGCGAGCTGACTATCCGTGAATCTTTTCACGAAAAGAAAAGCACCCATCAGCACCAGCAGTGCTGGAACAAAATAAAGTAGCGTATCCGTCCAGTCAGGACCGGTAGTCACAGTTTCCATCACCATGCGCGGTATTTAGTGGTAATCTCAAAAAGATGTCGGAATATATCCTGCTCGGGTCCATCGAAACGAACCTTGCGGCGCTCTTGTACTCGTGTAGCGACTTCCATGGCTTCTTCTACCCGGTAGGTGGTAAAGCCTTCCGATCCGCCCCATGAAAACGAAGGAATGAATTTGGGAGGGAATCCGGTTCCGAAGATATTGGCACTTACTCCTACTACAGTACCCGTGTTGAACATCGTATTGATGCTGCACTTCGAGTGATCGGCCATTACCAAACCACAGAACTGCAG
>JBJTRB010000204.1:0-3127 GCA_046075925.1 Bacteroidota bacterium
GATGGGCTGTTTATATGCCTACCGGCTGCTGCGAGGATTGATGATCGGTTGGGCCGCACCGGGGGTCAAGCCGCTCTATTTAATTTTCTATCTTTGCACGCTGGAATTAGCACCGTTGTCGATTCTGCTGCGGATGATGTGAGCTGACCAACAGCATCGTTAACGGTATCCTTTAGACTACCAGTCCTTCTGATGAGCCTGAAAGTAAAGACCATCCTGGTTACACAGCCGAGACCGGAAACCGAGAAGTCGCCGTATTTCGACCTTGCGAAGAAATACAGCCTCAAAATCGATTTCCGACCTTTCATCCATGTGGAACCGATTCCTTCCAAGGAATTCCGTAAGGACAAAGTCAATATCGCCGATCACACCGCCGTGATCCTGACCAGCCGTAACGCTGCCGATCACTTCTTCCGCATGTGCAACGAGTTGCGCATCACCGTTCCTGAAACCATGAAATACTTCTGTGTTTCGGAATCCACCGCCTACTACCTTCAGAAGTTCGTTGTATACCGCAAGCGTAAGGTCTTTTTCGGAAAGCAGACCATCTCCGACTTGATGGACCTACTCAAAAAACACAAGAAGGAGAAGTTCCTGGTTCCTTGTACGGACATCCACAAGCAGGAGATCTTCGAAACACTGGAAGCTCATCATATCGATTTCACCAAGGCGGTCATTTATAAAACCGTTGCCAGCGACCTTTCCGATCTGGAAAAAGTCAACTACGATGTGCTGGTCTTTTTCAGTCCCTCCGGAATCACCTCCCTGCTGAAGAATTTTCCGAAGTTCAAGCAGAACACCACCCGCATCGCCGCTTTCGGTCCTACGACGGCACAGGCTGTGCTGGATGCAGGACTTCGTCTGGACATTCAGGCCCCGGTTCCCGCAGCTCCTTCCATGACCATGGCGTTGGAGCAATACATCAAAAAAGCGAACAAATAATCCGGGGCGTCCATGATGAACCCGATGTCCGGCCGGCAGACCTTCAGAAAACCGGAACGGTTGGTCAGTGCTATAGCCTTCCGCAAACTGCTGCGTGACGGTCGGAGCATCCATCGGCCACCGATCCGTTTGGTATTTGCTGCACTGCCACTGCCGAACCCTGTTCCTGCTCAGGTCGCCTTCAGTGTTCCCAAGAGGGTCTTTAAACGGGCGGTCGACAGGAATCGCATCAAGCGGTTGATGAGAGAGGTTTATCGTAAGAATAAAAACACCTTGTATCCGTTATTGCAGAACACCGGAAAGCAATGGGCGCTGTTGTTCATTTACAACGGCCGAACCGTTCCTTCCTTCAACGAAGTACAGGAGAAATTAACGCTAACTTTACGACAACTTGATAAGGATCTTCAACCTGCTGTTGGCTAAACTGTTCATCGGCCTTATCCGATTCTACCAATCGGCGATATCGCCGTTGCTCAGATCGTCCTGTCGCTTCGATCCCACCTGTTCCCATTACGGCCTGCAAGCGATCCGCAAATACGGACCTTTCAAGGGCGGATACCTCACCTTGCGCCGACTTCTCCGCTGTCACCCTTGGGGCGGACACGGTTACGATCCTGTTCCATGATGAAGCGAATGGTATTTCAGCTGCGTCGGTTTTTCATGCGGCGAACCCGGAGGGTGATTGTTGCGACCGCTACCGTACTGACACTTGCAGGATTCGCCTACGCGGATGAATTCTTCGAAGTGTCCAAGAACCTCGACATCTTCGCGACACTCTATCGCGAGGTCAACATGTATTATGTCGACGGCACCGATCCCGGCAAACTGATGAAGACCGGCATCGACGCGATGCTGGCAAGCCTTGATCCTTACACCACCTACATTCCGGAATCGGATATGGAAGAATACCGTTTCATGACCACCGGACAATACGGCGGCATCGGCGCGGTGATCCGACAACAAGGAGACCGCGTGGTGATCAGCGAACCGTATGAAGGTTTTCCTGCCCAACGTGCCGACCTTCGTGCAGGCGATGTCCTGTTGGAGGTGGATGGAAAGAATACGACTGGAAAAAAGACCGACGAGATCAGCCGTATCCTGAAAGGATCGCCCGGTACGGAAGTGAAACTCCTCATCCGACGCGAGGGAGCTGAACAGTTGCTCTCCAAAACCCTCGTCCGCGAGGAAATAAAAGTGAAACCGGTTCCCTACTTCTCGATGATCGATTCAGGTATCGGTTATGTACGGCTCACCGGATTCACTGAGACAGCAAGTGACGAAGTGAGCGCAGCAGTCAAGTCGCTGAGAAAACAGCACCAACTGCATGCACTTATACTTGATTTGCGTGGAAATCCCGGAGGACTTCTTCAAGAAGCGGTCGACATTTCAGGACTGTTCCTTCCAAAAGGAGAAGAGATCGTAAGCACCAAGGGAAAGATGAGTGAGATGGACCGGACGTATCGTTCATCGGACAACCCGATTGAAAACAGCATGCCTTTGGCCATTCTGGTGAACAGCGGATCGGCCTCTGCTTCCGAAATCGTTTCAGGGGCGATTCAAGACCTCGACCGAGGAGTAGTCATCGGGCAAAGGACGTACGGTAAAGGGTTGGTACAGACAACACGGCCGCTCTCGTACAACTCGCAATTGAAAGTGACGACTTCGAAATACTATATCCCGAGCGGACGATGCATCCAGGCCTTGGATTACACGCACCGCAACGAAGACGGCAGCGTCGGAAAGGTTCCCGACTCCTTGATGCACGAATTCAAAACACGCTCAGGAAGGACCGTAAAAGACGGCGGCGGCATCCTGCCGGATGTGATCACCGGAAACGACAAGCTCAGCAAGGTCGCCAGTGGTCTGTTGAGTAAAGACCTTGTATTCAACTACGCTACGCGTTACAGGACACTGCATGATTCCATAGCGCATATCGAATCGTTCGTATTGACGGATGCGGATTGGAACGACTTCCTTTCCTACATAGCGGGTAAAGAATACGACTACGCCACCTTGAGCGAACGCTCACTACAGGAGTTGAAGAAAAACGCTGAGGAGGAAAAATACCTTGCAGCTCTTGAGCCCGATATCGAGGCGTTGAGAAAGAAACTGGCAGAAGAGAAATCATCCGATTTACAGCGGCATCGTCAGGAAATTCTACGGCTGCTTCAGGAAGAGATTGTTG
>JBJTRB010000205.1:0-7770 GCA_046075925.1 Bacteroidota bacterium
GCATCGGATACCTTACAATGGGTAATTTAGCACTATATCCTATCGACACATGGAAACCAACCGCAGGACCTTCATCAAAAATAGCACCTTCGCTGCAATCGGCAGCATGGCCGCTTTTTCACTTGCAAACAACGCTTGGGCGGAGGAATCGCCGATGCAGGATGGCGGACACCAACATCTTTCCTTCGAGTTGCCCCCGCTTCCTTACGCCTATGATGCACTGGAGCCACACATCGACAAGATGACCATGGAAATCCATCACACGAAGCATCATCAAGCTTATGTCAACAACCTGAACAAGGCCCTGCAGGAAAGTCATGTACATGCCGGCTCACTGGAGGAACTGCTTGCCAACATCTCCCACTACCCTGCTGCCATCCGAAATAACGGAGGCGGACATTGGAATCACGATTTCTTCTGGAAGCTGATGAAATCCGGTGGCGGAGGTGCTCCTACCGGCAAAGTGGCAGAGGCCATCAACCAATCGTTCGGATCTTTTGATGAATTCAAGAAACAGCTGGGCGATGCCGGTCTGAAGCGGTTCGGTTCGGGTTGGGCGTGGCTGGTAAAGTCCCCGGATGGAAAATTAGTAATCGGATCTACGCCTAATCAAGACAATCCGCTGATGGATGTTTCTGAACTGAAAGGGAAGCCGATCATGGGAGTCGACGTGTGGGAACACGCGTATTACCTGAAATACCAGAACAAGCGCGGCGACTACCTTGCTGCGTGGTGGAACGTGGTCAATTGGGAACAGGTAGCGGCCAACCTGGGATAACGCATCACTGCTTTATGAAGTCGACCGGTTTGCGATCGGCACAACCAGGAGCCACGACATAGTAGCCGCTGGGAAGATCCACGATGGAGATGGTTTGTTCGCCTCCGTTGAAAACACCCTGTTTCACCGTACGACCTTCTGCGTTGAGAATGGAGTAAAGCGTTCCGGCAAGATTGAGAGGTGCGGTCACGATGATTTTTTCTTGGGCCGGATTAGGGAACACGGTGAGTTGTAAGGCAGTTGTGGTCTGGTGTAGTCCGGTGGAACCGATTACTTCGATGAAACCTTTCATGCCGGCGGCGGCGTGTGGCGTACACACATAATAATGTATTCCCGGAGCCAGCTGCGCTGGTAGCACCAACCCTCCACCACTGGGAGTTTGGAACCCGCCAGAAAGAGCGGTGTTTCCATTCGCTTGATAGGTCGTCTGACTCACTTCGCGCACATCGTGCGAGCTGCCGATTATGAATCTCACCGAGTCACCATCGAGGATGGTGATGTTGGGCGGAGAGAACGTGAGGCCGGCATTACTGATGGTATAAACCGTCGCGTGTAATTGACATGCAACTGTAAATAGGAAAAAAAGCGTGCAGAGTTGTTTTTTCATAGGCATGAAGGTAATGAAAATAAACCGCATGTAGAATGGGGCCTGCGGTTAATGTGCGTGGTGACAAATCCGGCTAACGCTTAAGAAGCACCAGACTGCTATCGGTGCGAATGAATTCCACCTGGATGCGGTCGATGAACACGGTATCCAGTTCGTTCGAATCTTTTTTCCATGCATACACCTTGATGCGGTCGCCGGGCGTTACGGATTCAGGCATCTCCATGCCGAACTCGAGCCCGGTCGTATGTCGGTCATGGATGTAAGGACGCAATGGAAAGCTGCTATAGCCGAAACTGTTTCCATTCCGCTGCAGGTCGACTACCAGATAGGCTGCATCTCCGATGCCATAAGGTGCCGTGATATCTGCACGGATCCGGATGTGTGACCGTTCGCTCCCGTCAAGAAACAAGGGCAGCTCAGAAGAAACGCCGTCGCTGTAAATCACACTATCCGATAGGATGGTGCTCATGCCTTTTCCTCCTACGCTTGGAACAATCCGTCTATCGGATATTTTTTCGTCGAACTCTTCTACGATCCGCTCCTGCTGAACGATGGTCGCCGCCGGTATCGGATAGGCTGCGATGGGGCGTATGGAGAAGAAGTTTTTAAAATAACTCTCCCGGTCACAGCGATCGCCATCGAGCACCCCGATACGGTATTGGTGCGTCTGCAACAGATTCAATGAAATGAATGCCACGAAAAGCATAAGGATCAGGTACCGGAACCTGCTCCATAGCTTCTCCACCATCAAGCCTGCTTGCAGTCCGATCAATACATAGAAATCCACGAATGTGCGTTGTCCGAAAGAGGTTTGAGAATACGTCCAGCACCACCAACAACTGGATACGTAGACAAGTAGCGACCAGAACAAGATCAAATTGATCCGCTCTTTTGGGGAAGGAGAAAAAAGCAGACCGATCAGGCCGAATGCTACGAAGGGCGAATACAGGAGCCAGCCTTTTCTGAAACTGAAAAGGATGTCCAAAACATGCGGCTCAAACAGATGATAGCTTTCTCCATGGTACGGATTGAGAAGCCATCTGCCTGTTTGTTCGTGCCAGAGGAATGAAACCCGCATCAGGATTCCAACAGCAACCACAAGTCCCACTATCGCTTTTTTTGTGAAGAACTCTTTTTTAAAAATCTGTGCCGCCTTTTCACGCGTTGCACCGAAAAAAGGAAGCAGAAAAAAAAGAGCGCTGCTTTGTGGTCGGACCGTTACGGACAAGGCGCCAAGAATAAATACATAACATAACCGCAAAGATCGATCGGGAGTTGCAGCATCGAACAAGTTGAAAAGCTGATACGACAAGGCGGAAATGAGAAAGAAAGAATAAGCATGGGTCTGAGAAGACCAAGCTCCGGAATAGATCAAGAGATTGGTTCCGAATAACAGCGTGAGTAAAACCGCAGCCTGAACAGGTGGCGAAATTCCGAAACGTTCCAGGCAACGGCGCGAAAAATGAATGCCGAGCACAGTATAAAAAATCCCTGCAATACCGATGGCATATTGATATATGTCGGAATAGCCATCAGCGGAAAATCCGAGCACGATTGCAAGCAAGTGAGCGATCAGGAAAAATGGAAGCCAGAGCAACGAAACGCCCGGGTAGTACTTGTTGACCCTGATTCCTTCGAACTCGTTGATGAAGTTTCTGGTAGGCGGATCGAAGCTCTCACAATAGTACCTCGGATACAGCTGATTGAAGAATTCGAACGTCGGGTCGTGGTAGATATGATCCGACAACAGATAAGCATAATAACCATGTCCCTCAGCCATGATGACTTTGTCATAGCAGTTATCGAGATGCTTGGTTGTTACGAAAAACAAGCCAAGAGCAATCGCTGCAATCCAAACGACCTTGTTCATTCCAAGTTTCGCGCTTGACGTTTTTCGAAATAAGCCCACGTTCAAATATCGTAAAAGACGTATTCCCTTTATAGGCTATCCATCTTCTTATTTTACTGGAGGATGGTAAAAAAAGAAAGCCACCCGATGAGAGTGGCTTTCTTGAAGTCAATGATCGTGATCAACGATGAATGATGCGCTTGGAAATGCGTTCTTCGCCGGATACCAAATATACGAAGTAGGTGCCCGAAGGCATCGATTGTGTCTCTATGGTTTCTGAACTGAGCTGATCAGGTGTGGATTCCCACTCGTCATCGTGCATCATCTTGCCCTCCGAGTTGAAAAGCATCACACGCACCGGTTTTCCATCTGCAGAGCGATACGCGACATTGATCTGATCGGTACAGGGATTCGGGAAGACGGCCGTGATTTCCAGAGCGGCAGTCGTGGATATGCGCGAAGGACTGATTACACTGCGGACATCGGAATACGTATATGTGCCATCGAAGTCGGTCTGCTTCAATCGATAATACGAGCGTCCGATAAGTGGCTGTCTGTCCATGGTCGAATAGCTGATCGTCTGCGAACTGTTTCCATTACCGCGCAACTCCACCACCGATTGGAAATGTTCGCCGTCCATGGAGCGTTCTATCGTGAAGTGATCGTTGTTCACCTCGCTACCGGTGGCCCAGGTCAACTCCACTTTCCCACCAACCCAACGTGCACGGAAGTAAAGTAATTCAATGGGAAGTACGTTCGAGCTGCCTGAAACAATCGCCAATTGTCCGAGCGATGTCATGCCGGTCCGGCTGACAAGCGGTGATTGCACAGTACCACTTCCACTTTGATGCGTACCGTTGCCGGTCCACGACTGACCCGTAGCGGATCGCTGTGCCACATGTAGTCCGGCAGGATTGCTGATGCCGGGCATGCCGACAGGCGACAATCGTGCATTGTAGGTTCCGCCTGTGAATCCGTTAGCTGCATTGACCTGCCAGTAACCATACCCGATATTCATACAATTGTCTCCGGCATCGGTGAGCGGAAGTCCGGCTGCATCCGGTTTTACGGAATTGAACGTGGCTTGAATGGTACCGCCCGTAGTGACTGAAGTGAAATCGAATTCAGCTCCATTGTAATAAGCGCTTGTTCCTACAGGGAAAAGCATGTTGTTCGACGTTCCGCTGGCAATCCAACGACGCAAATTGCCTGAAACATACCCGGTATTGCGCGATAAAGTACCGGTTGCAGTAGCGGAGGTGCCAAGAATCAGGGTGTTGACACCGGTGCTGACGATTCCATTATCCAATGATAACGTACCAGTAACAGTTACTGAACCCGTCAGTGTAACACCGTTGGTATTGCTGAAAGTGATATTCCGCGCCTGTGCAGGGAATCCTGCTCCGGTTTGTTGTGCAGCAGAGCCGTTGAATGTGTAGTCGGCAGCTGCATTATAGTTTCGGGTGCGCGAAGATTGAACGTTGCCCGATGCATTACCTACCGCTTGTATTCCGCTTGTCGATCCAATGATCATGGCCGCTCCGGCTGGCAGATTGAAATCACGACCAAGTACCACGCTCGTGCCTACGTCCAATGTGGATCCTGCATTCACAAAGAAGTCGATGTTTCCGGTAACGGTGTTTCCCGAAGCAGTATACGTCTGAACACCGGTTTTATTAAAATAAATACCAGCAGTTGAATTGCTGCTGCACAATATGGTTCCTCCTGTATGATTCCAGTTGCCTCCGACGTTTAAATTCGTGTTCTTGCTATTGGCAGAATTGAAATTCACGGTTCCGCCCGTCTGATTATAGCTACCTGCAACATTGATGGTTGCGGCTGCGTTCGCTAACTGAAGTTGAGAGGTTCCCGTACTCATCACTGAAAAGTTACCCGCCACGGTAGGCAGGGCAGACCATAGTACGATGCCTGTTTGTGAAGGGCAGTTCCACGTCAAGTTGCCGAAGGTCTGACCGATATTTGTTGGAGAAGTGGTATTGCTGGTATAGCCGATTATTTCACACGTAGAATTAACATTCCACGTAGCCAGCGGAATCGTTCCAGCCGTGGTCGTGAAAGCATGCTGATAGTTTGAGCCGGAGCCGAAGGAGATATTCGCCGATGCACCTAAGGTCAAGGTAGCGGCATTTTTAAGCGTACCGTTCACCGTCATATCGGTTCCGGTTCCATTCGCAAGAGTGAACGTACTGCCACGAAGATCAAGCGTTCCTCCTGCATCAATGGTCAGCTGGTCTGCACCGGCTGCGGTTGCTGAAAGTGAAACCACGTGACCATTCTGGATATTGATGGTGCCATCAGCCGCTGTGGGAGCTGTTGGCGCAGGAGTGACCCATGTTGTTCCGTTCCACCGCGCCCATGTGGACGTGCTGGTCCAATCACCTGAGGAGACCGATTGATAATCACCGACTGCAGCGCCCCACGATTTGTTGGGCGTGGAGAGATTCAACGTGAGGATGGTGAAAAGCGCACCGACCGCTAACAAAACTCCTGATACCAATACGATGGTCCTCAGGGTTAGTCGCGAGCGAAGTCCGACGTTCGGGCGTTGACGGTTGCGGCCTTGTGATGACGAGTTTCTCATTTTCGTTTAGGTTTTTCTTTTGCGCGATTCTCCGTTTGGAGAGTAATCAAAGCGCAGTCCTATACGACAGCCTAAAGGGCAGGTTCTACCGGCTTGAATTCAACGATGTAAGGTCAAGGAGATTATTGCTCCCTCTAAAGGCTGAAATGGATGAAAAAATGGAAAAGGGGCCTTTTAAAGATAAATCAAGGAGTAAGAATCAAGGACATATTGTAATGAAACCGAACAGTTGGATCGTGATTAAAGGACCGATTCCGGGTCTTGGCCGAGGTCTGCCTTCGCCTTCTTTCGGGGAAGCTTGTCCGCACTATTTATTGGACAACCTCAAGCTGCGAGCCGAAATCAAGCAGGCGAATAAAAATCGACAGGTGGATTCGGGAACTGACCGTTTTCGGTATTTCAATAGCACATAAATCCCTGTTTATCGCAATTAATCGTAGCGATACATGAATTCGCTACATTCGAAAAAGATACGGCCCTGCTGAGTGGATCTGGCGGCAGCTCACATACGGCAAAAGGCTGCCTCTGAAAAAGTAATGGTTGCAGCGACATGACAACAACCATGTGCCGTCATGCCAGTGCAACCACTAGTAGCTTGAAGTAGTTTCAGAAAATCAATTACGTTCCGTCTGAGCTACCATGATATCGCCCAGGAAAACATCCCAGCTCTCGACCGAAGAACCTTCCACCGCTTTCTGATATGGCTTCAGCACGATGGTCACGGTTTTCGTCGTGACATCCGAGTACGTTGGGCGCTTGTCCACATAACCGGTGAACGTCTGACGGAAACGTGCGATACCGTAGTAATTACCATCCGGTCCTTTGCGGAAAGAAGAAACATACGTGAAGCCGGCGCCGTTGATTTCCACTCTGGAATAATTCAACATGCGCAGACGATTGAGATACGTGCGCACAGGGAAGCGGGATTTTTCAGGATGATTAACCGATGATACTTCAACCGTGTGGTCTTCGCTGTCGAAGAGGTCCAATGCACTATTGACCGTGCTGATCGCAGTAGAAGAAGGTGTGGACTTCTGACACAACATGTTGAGGAACTCCGTCAACCGCTTTACTTTCTCCAGCCCTTTTGACTTGAAGGCGTCAAGCTCTTCGTTCGTGAAGGTCTTATTGTCGGCAATCACAGGTGCGGCCTCTGGTTCTGTCTTTTCAGAAGCAACTTCAGAAGATCCTTCAGATATTATAGAAGTCTCTTCCGGTACACTGGCAGATGCCGCGGGCTTTTCTGCCACAGCAGGCTTCACATCGGAAGTGCTACCACCAAGTTTGGCAATCACTTTGGAAACGGCAGGAGTAGGAAGAATGGCATATGCGGACTTGAAATAAGTTAAAGCTGATCCGCAATCCTCATTCAGAAGGAAGGAAACGCCGGTGGTGACCGATTGTGAGTATTCGAGAGACTGACCGAAACGCGTATCGAGAACATCGTTCAGGGCATTCCGTTCAACCTGGCAACCTGCGATTTCGTCCTGAGCGTAGGCGGATATACCGGTCAGGAAGAATGAAAGAGTCAGAATGATAAAAGTTTTCAGTCGGCTTTGAATTACAGACATGGCTGCAAGCAGATTTGATTGGTGAATATTGATTTCCATAGTGTCGGAGCTTGGCTGGATCAACTCTTTTAAGGAAATGTTTTCCGGTGATCAGCACAACCGTCAGACCACCAGAAAACGATTGATCAGAAGGGAACACTTACGGTCAATCCGTAGGAAGTCCATGAGCCGTAAGTATAACGGGCACCGATAGCAAGACCACTGTTCAATTCATACTGAGCACCAAGAATGCCGGTTATCATAGCGCCGACATCATTGATATCTTTCTCAACTACTGGCAAAGCGCCTGTATCAATGGTTGCATCCGTTTTGTACTTGGCAGAAAAAGCCAACCCTAAAGAACCACCCGCCTGCAAGCTGAAA
>JBJTRB010000206.1:0-21672 GCA_046075925.1 Bacteroidota bacterium
CGAAGCTCCCCCGCGCAGGAACCACCATCTTCACGGTGATGTCCGCACTTGCAAACGAGCACAACGCCATCAACCTCTCGCAAGGTTTTCCTGATTTTGCCACCTATCCCGAACTGGTCGAACTGGTCAACCATTACATGAAAAAAGGGCTGAACCAATATGCACCCATGCCGGGGATTCTGCCTTTGAGAAAAGCGATTGCCGACAAGACTCAAGCCCTGTACGGCGTTTCCGTAGATCCGGAAAGTGAAATCACCATCACCAGTGGAGGAACGCAGGCGATCTTCACGGCGATAACCGCCATGATACGTGAAGGCGACGAAGTGGTAGTGATCGAACCTGCATACGACTGCTATGTTCCGGCAATCGAGCTGGCAGGAGGCATACCCGTGTTCGTCCAGTTGAAACCGAAAGACAATTCCATCGATTGGGAGGCAGTGCGCAAAGTCCTGAATGCTCGCACGCGGATGATCATGATCAACACGCCGCACAATCCGACCGGCAGCGTCCTGTCGCTGGATGACATGAAAGAATTGGAACGGATCGTGTCCGGCACTGAAATAACCATCATCAGCGACGAAGTCTATGAACACATCCTGTTCGATGGTCGCATTCATCATAGCGTGTTGAAATTCCCAGGACTGCGTGAAAGAAGTTTCGTTGTCTACTCCTTCGGAAAAACCTACCATGCCACTGGCTGGAAGACCGGCTATTGTATCGCGCCTGAAAACCTTTCCCGCGAGTTCCGAAAAGTGCACCAGTTCATGGTTTTCTGTGCCAACTCCCCTATCCAGTATGCATTAGCCGATTTCATGGCGAACAAGAGCTACCTGGAACTGCCTGCTTTTTTCCAAAAGAAACGTGATCGATTCCTTGAGTTGGTAAAAGGCTCCCACTTCGATTTCGTTCCGGCCGCCGGATCCTATTTCCAGCTGCTGGATTATCGAAAAATCACAGAGGAGAAAGACACCGATTTCGCCATCCGTCTTACCAAGGAGCAAGGTGTGGCCTCCATCCCTGTTTCCGTATTCTATCGTAAACCTGTTCAAGAAGGCGTGCTAAGGTTCTGCTTCGCAAAAGAAGACGAAACACTGGAGCGCGCCGCTGAACGTTTGCACAAAGTGACTCCGCTTTGATCAGCGGGCTGAAAAAATGCTAAGGACCTTTCTGATACAGGCCGAACTGGCGTGGGAGCAGCCGGAGAGCAATATGCTCCGTCTTGAACAATACATCCATCCTCTTTCATGTAATGCCGACCTGATCCTGCTGCCTGAAATGTTCAACTCCGGCTTCACCATGCGGCCGGAATCGGTCGCCGAACCGATGGACGGTCCTACCATGCAATGGATGCGACGGATGGCATCAGCCACCGATGCCGTTGTTACCGGGAGCCTGGTCATTGAACGTGACGGCCATTACCATAACCGATTGGTTTGGATGCGTCCTGATGGGGATTATCGCTATTACGACAAACGTCACCTGTTCGGACTCGCAGGCGAAAACAGTCATTATGTACCCGGCAACCAACGCTGCATTTTCGAATGGAGAGGATGGCGCATCTTTCCATTGATTTGCTACGACCTCCGCTTTCCTGTCTGGAGCAGACGATCCGAACACTTCGATTATGATCTGCTGCTGTATGTGGCCAACTGGCCGGAACGGCGACGAGAAGCGTGGCAGCGACTGCTACCCGCCCGAGCGATTGAAAACCAATGCTACGTGGCTGCAGTCAACCGGATCGGACCGGATGGCAACGGCATCACCCACGCAGGCGATTCGATACTGCTTGATTACATGGGCGCGCCGATCGTATCGCCCATGGATGCTGCAGGCGGTTTCGGGCAGACGCTTGACCTTGAAAAACTACGATCCTACCGCAAAGACTTTCCCTTTTGGCAAGATGCGGATGGATTTGCATTTTTATGAACTACATTGAACAAAACATGAACTCGATGAGACGTTACCTGATCCTGATAGTGACCGCCTTCGGCTTTCTTTCCGCACATGCACAGACCGACCACCGGATGTCGCCTGCCGAACGGAGTGCTATGCCGGATTACCTCCAACGAGTCAGAAGTAACAGGTCAACTGGCTTCACTACTCCGCCACCACCGTATGTGCGCGCTTCGGCAGAATGGGAGGAAATCGATGCGTTGGTTGTCGTTTGGACCACCTACACCAGCATTGTTCGTCAGATCATAGCGGCAGCAAGGACCGAAACCAAAGTCATCGTGGTGTGTAGCGATTCGAATGTGGTCAGAACCAACCTCACCGCCAACAGCATTCCACTCACTAATGTCGAATTCCTCGTCACGGGTTTCAACTCGATCTGGTGCCGTGACTTCGGGCCCTGGAACGTCTATCACAACGATATCGACTCGCTTTACCTGATCGATTGGATCTATAATCGTCCTCGCGCAAAAGACGACACCGTTCCGAATGGCATCGCTCGAAAAGAGAACCTTCCGTTATATGCCACTACGACTTCGCCTTACGATCTGATTCACACCGGAGGCAACTTCATGTGCGACGGCTTGGGCACTGGATTTTCGTCCAGATTGGTTGTCGACGAGAACCCGACGAAAACAGAACCCGAGATCGATACCATCATGAATCAATTCATGGGCGTCAACCGGTACATTAAAATGAATACGCTTCCATACGACCAGATCCATCATATCGATATGCATTTGAAACTGCTCGACGAGGAAACAATTCTGGCCGGTGAATATCCTCCGGGTGTAGCCGATGGTCCGGGTATCGATTCGAATCTGGCGTATATCTTATCCAATTACAACTCTCCATTCGGAACGCCTTACAAAGTCAAAAGGATTCCCATGCCACCCGATGCCAACGGCTTGTATCCTGATCAGGGCGGTGATTATCGCACGTACACGAATGCCGTATTCGTGAACAAGACGGTGATCCTGCCGTTTTACGGACAGCAATACGACACTACGGCAACACGCCTCTGGCAGGAAGCGATGCCTGGTTATCGGATCGTCGGTATCGACTGCAATCAAATCATCCCTTCACTTGGAGCGATCCATTGTATCACCAAGGAGGTATCATCCAACGACCCGCTTTGGATCGTCCATCAACCCCTGTCGGATCAGCTCTCTTCTACGGTTTCTTACACGGTGAATGCTCAAATCAAACACCTCAGCGGAATCGCCTCCGCATCCGTGTACTACCGTACGGATACGACGATGCCCTACAGCTCCATTGCGATGCAGCCGATTACCGGGCAGACAGACCAGTGGACGGCAGACATTCCCGGGCAGTCGGCTGGAGCAACCGTGTATTATTACATCCACGCAGAAGCCAACAACGGAAAAACGTTGAACCGTCCCATTACTGCACCTGCCGGCTACTGGCGATTCAATGTCGATCTGAATACAGGCATTCACCAAAACAACATCGGACACCTGACAGCATCACTCTTCCCGAACCCTTCCAGCGGTTGGACGTGTCTGCAATTGAAGGGTGAAGATGCGAGTGAAGTCGAGGTACGGCTCACCGACTTGATGGGAAGATCCGTTCACGGAATCTACAAGGGCTCTGTCAGTAACGGTTCGAAGACGGTCTGGTTCGATACGCGTGAACTCACCTCCGGCATTTACCTGGTCGCATACACCGAAAAAGGATATACATCCACCTTGAAGCTGGTGGTGCGCTGAAGCAGCCGGATCACTTCACAGGAAGTTCCCACTTCACTTCCACATCCCAATTAGCGCGGATGGGAACCATGTCACGGTAGTACCTGACTTTTTCAGGCAATCGGTGTGACAGGTCGTCACCGGCATCCCAACGACCGTTACCGTTCTCGTCGAAGATGCATTTCAGTCTGTACGTTCCAGGCTGAATGAATGCAAAACCGATGATGGAATCAGTGGTAGCGAACGCACTTCGATAGACACGTTCTTTTTCATCCACCAATTGGATGATCTTACCTCCCGCGGAGGATGAATGAAAATCGATCTTCAATGTGCCATAATCCGTAACCGAACGGACCGGCAGTTTCGCTTCCAGAGTATCCGTGTTTGCATGTCCAAAAATGTCCGTAAAAGCACCTGGTAACAAGGTCAGAGAATAATTTTTTTCTTCCTGCCAGGCTACTGGCAGTTTAAACACCAGTCGATCCGAATCACCTGCCAGCGCCTCGCTTGATGCGATTTCCACTGAATCGAGTGTTAAGGAAAGTCTGCCCCGATCAACCGATGCGATTGGATAGTTCGAGAGAAATATAAGCGGATCGATCGGAGAGACTCCCTTGGGACTTTCCGTTGCAAGTTGGATGTCCAGAAGAAAGGTGGAAGATTTTTTTTCAGGATCCAACCGCCTTAGTGTCAAATCGACCGTATCCGTACGATCAGGAAAATCGATCAGGAACTGTGCAGTGTCCGACTCCACACGCGTATACCAGACTATGAGCGAATCTTCGTTCGCTGAACGCCAAACGAAAGGGATTCCTAAGACTTCAGCCTGCTCTTTCCAACGTAGGTTGACGGAAGGAAAAATACGATTGAAAACAAACAGAATCTTTCCAGGACCAGCAGCTGATGATTTGACCAAGGCCGCAGGTGGAAGCTTATTGAAAGAATACAACTTGATGCCGGAATCAGCCGAGGCGACAGTATGCTCGAGAAAAGCGATCCGCTCAGCAGGATCGCTGTAACGATAGTCCTGATTGGATTCCAACAGACCGAACATCCTATAACTGCCAGCAGCAATGTTAGTGATGGTGAAATCGCCATTCTCACGGGTACGGGAGAAATAAAGTGGCAGTCCGTTGTAAGGCGCTGAATCGCCGGAGAGCTCCGGATACAGCATCACCAGCATGGACTTCTCCGGCTTCAAATCTTCAGCATGCGAAACCGAACCGCTTATGGTAAGCGAATCGATGAAGCTTCCGGTGGAAACGACTTGACGGAAATCTTTCAGCACATTCCCTTCGTTGAGGTCCGCCAACGCATCTCCGAAGTTGAAGCAATACGTAGATGCTGGTCGCAAGGTATCATCGAACTCGAGGACGAGTTTATTCTTACGCACCTTGGCAGTGGGAGTGGTTGAAAGAGGAGGAGAAACAACCAGTTTGCTGGAAAGGTCTTTCACCTGGATGTTCTCGTCGAATTCGAACTCGAAGGAATGTCCCGAAAAATCGACGCTACCACTCGGAGGACTGACCCGAATCAATTTTGGCGGATCCACGTCGCGTTCGCCACCTTGCGGTGGGACTTGGATTGCGCAGGAGGTTAAGAGCACACTTATCAGTGCGAATAGGAACGTATGCTTCATAGACATGGGGTAAGCAGGTGAAGCAATTCAGTAAGACCTTCCACATCGGTTTGCGAAAAATCGTTCAGTTCCGAACTATCGATGTCCAGCACAGCGACGATTGAACCATTCAATAAAAGAGGGAGTACGATTTCGGAGCGTGAATACGGGCTGCAGGCAATATGACCGGGGAAAAGTTCGACATCCGGGACAACGAGGGTACGGCTTTGCTCCCACGCTTGGCCACAAACACCTTTTCCGCGCGCTATGCGTGTACATGCAGTTGGGCCTTGAAACGGACCAAGCACCAACTCCTCCCCACGAACCAGATAAAACCCGACCCAATGAAAATCAAAAGCCTCTTTGATCAATGCTGCAGCGTTGGCCATGTTGGCGATTGAACCGGCAGCAGGATCCATCAAAGCATGGAAAGCCGGCAAGATGAGTCTATACTTCTCGGCACGTGTAGCAGTTAGCGGGATAGTGACGGCAATGGACATGCGATGCAAAGATGCTGCATTTCCCTGAATCGGTCACCGACGAGCCGTTGCCATCGCCATCACCATTACGGTTGAAGCTCCTGCCGAGTGGAGTGCACCAGCGCAGGAAATAAGCGTGGCACCCGTTGTGATGACATCATCGACCAAGAGTATCCGGGATTCGGCTAATTGAGAAGAGGATGGCACGGCGAAGTTCCTGTCCAAGGAGCTAAAACGATCAAATCGTTGGCGGTTAGTCTGAGTTCCGGTAGAAGCGGTCTTGATCAGCAGATCCGGCCTCATCGGGAGTCCCATGGCCTCTGCCATGGAGGAAGCGAGCACTCCTGCCTGGTTGTAACCTCTGGTCCTCAATCTTTTCACATGCAGCGGCACTGGCACCAGTATATCTGGTTGAAGGGCCTTTTTCTGGAGCCAAAACTCTCCCATTTTTCTGCCTACGAACCTGCCGACCTCCTCGCGTCCTTCGTATTTGAGCGCATGGACCATCCGCTGTACGGCACCACCTTTTGTGAATTGGTAATAAGCTGAAGCCGCATACACCGGTGCCTGACCCAGAAACAGCCGCTCCACCGGATTGTCGGACAGTGGCTCGTACCGGGTTCTGGGCAGGTGATAACGACAAAACGTGCACAGATATCGCTCGCCTCTGCGTAAGGCTGTCCGGCAGGCAGGGCAGGTTTCTGGAAAAGCGAGCTGTAGTAAATCATTCAACCAGCCTTGAATCATCGATGGCAAGGTCCTTTTCCTCGTGGAATAGCAAAACCATCACATGCTGGTGAATCAATTGGATATCGGATTTCTACTCTGAAACCGACTGTCGAGGGGTAATCTTGTAAATTGTTTTTAAAAATGAGTTGATTCCACTAAATTAGCCGTGGAACCCACCTATACATTTGGAGCCAAAATGAAATTGCCCCTAAAAAGGGTTAGTCATTTTCCACCTTAAAGAACAGACAATCGCTATACAATGACGCCTAGTGCGAAGCGCATCCTTGTTGTTGACGATGAGAAAATGCTCCGTGAAAGCATCTGCACGCTGTTGGACCTATACGGTTACAAGGCAGAGGGCGCCGAAAACGGGCTTCAAGCGCGTCAGCTTTTCGATGAATTCCAACCTGACCTGGTGCTGTGCGATGTGAAGATGCCGCAGATGGACGGTTATGAGTTTCTTCACTCTCTGCGACAGGGTACCGGCACCATCGGTATTCCATTCATCTTCATGTCCGCCAAAGTGGAAAAGGATGATATCCGGAAGGGCATGAACCTCGGCGCTGATGACTACCTCACCAAGCCGTTCGTGAAAGAAGACTTGCTCAAAGCCATCTCCACACGGATGGATCGGTACAATCACCTCAAATCCGTATTCAAACAAGTTGGCGAAGCGGATGGACTGAACATGAAGTTCACCCGCGATGAGGTGAATGACAAATTGAAGCGTTTGACGAAAACGGAAAAGAAAGTACTGCGGTTGGTGGCCGAGGGTAAGACCAGCCGGCAAATCGCCGAAGTGCTTTTTGTCAGCTTCAAAACCATCGAGAACCACCGCGCCAACATGGCTGACAAGCTCGGCATCAGCGGCAAGCTTTCGTTGATCACGTTCGCCGTCTCGATTCGTCCTTTCCTAGACTGAGTTTGCTTTTCTGAAAAGGTGCACTCGCACCGAGTAAGCGATTCCCTTCCGTTGAACAGGTACTTCTTCCACTGTGCGGGAAAATCCTTTTTGATCCAACCTGCCGAAAAAATCAGTGGCCAAAGCCCTGCCGGGTTCGCTCAGCACAACCAGACCACCAGGAAGCACCAATTGATCGAACGCTGACAGGAGAGGCTCGAACATCCTTTTCTCATAGGCGACATCGGAGGCCAACACTACCTCTGCCGGTTCCATGGATTCAGGTTGGCGCCAATCGAACGTGCTCACATCGGCATGGTCATCGCGGTTCAATCGCCAATTCATCGAAGCCCACTGCAACGGCTCCTCCATGTAATCCGTCATACGTACCTGTTTGGCGTGCATGGAAGCGACGATTCCGGGAAGTCCCAACCCGCAACCGATCTCCAACACCGTTTTACCTTGAATGATCGTTTGATTCCTACAAAGCCAATCGGCCATACCGATAGCGGAAGGCCACAATTCAGCCCAATAAGGAATGCGTTCATCGATGAAATCAGGATGCGATGGCGGGAGTTCCAGCAAGCGTTTGTACAAAGCGTCGACATCCTGCACCGATCGGATACGAAAACTGTCGTAACCGAATTCCAACACCTCTTCCACTCCATCCGACATTCGCAGGGCCTCCAGCATGTCCGCAAAGCTAAGCGAAACAGCGCTCGATTGATTGACGTATTTTTACAACATGTACCATAGAACGCTTCTGACGATTTTCATTTCGGCCATGCTATTGGTGACCCAAACCCATGCACAGATGGCGATGGTGCAACGCATGGACCTTTCGCTGGGCAGCGACAGGAAGTTATTGGCCGAATGGCTACTCAAACAAGGCTTCACATTCGATAGCGGATCACAGGAAACCACCCGGCAGATGGCCATGGGGATTTCAATGGTCATGGAGAAAACACTGTATGGTGAAACCTACCTCAATAACGCAGGCAACATCCGGGTACGGATGTTCACGGATACCGTTTTCCGGATCGTTCAGACACAAGTTCAACTGGCACATCCCGTGGTGAATGAAGGGAATAACTTCATCACTGCATTGAAGACCATCGGTTACTCGGAAAGCAGTCGGTATGTCAATCGACGGGATAATACACGCAACTGCCTGCTGAGTAAAGACAATCGGTTGTTCACGGTCGTTGAATCGGATCAGAGCGGTTATCTCCTGATCAAAGCCAGCATCAAATCACCATGACACCGGATACTGACCCGTCAGTAAGTGTTCTGCTGCCCTTTGTGAACGAAGGGTCCTGGCTGAAAGAAGCCATGGACAGTATCCTGAAACAGTCCTTTCATGATTTCGAAATCATCCTGATCGATAACGGAGCGGATTCCGTTACTCGTGAAATCGCCTGCTCGTATGCTATGGCCGATCACCGTGTTCAGTTACTTGAAGAGCGAAACAAGGGAATCGCGCATGCTTTGAATGCCGGTATCCGTGTTGCGAGAGGAAAGTACATCGCACGGATGGATGCGGATGATATCGCACTTCCCGACCGGATTCAACGACAAGTGGAGTTACTGGAGTCGGAGGATTCGCTCGGAGTCGTCGCTTCCAAAACAGAAGTGTTTCCTGCCACCGCTGAAAACGAAGGCTTCATCCGATTCGTCAATTGGCAGAACAGCATCGTCACTCCGGAGGAACATGCGTTATCCAGATTCATCGAATCTCCGGTAGCCCATCCATCCGTCATGATGAGAAAAAAGCTGTTCGATTTTTACGGTCACTATGCTACCGATCCTGTCCCGGAGGACTACGAACTCTGGCTACGCTGGATGAAGCAAGGTGTATGTTTCCGTAAACACGAGTGCGTCTTGTTGCGATGGCGCGATCATCCGGATCGTTTGAGCCGATCACACGATCACTATGCCGAAGCAGCGTTCTTACGTACAAAAGCGAGCTACCTCTTCCACTGGACACAGCAGCATTGCGATGGCCGACCGATTGTAGTGTGTGGCAGCAGCCGGACCATCCGGCAAAAAATCAGGGTGCTCGAGACGGCCGGAATACGGATCGAGGCCGTGACGGATGTGAAAGAACATCCTTCCAATGACAGACCGTTTTTGACTGTGAGCGAATTGAAAGACCGGAAAGACATATTCGTCATCAACCTGATCGCCCGAAGCGATTTGCGGGACCCGATCCGTAATTTTCTTTCTTCGGCAGGAAAAACCGAAGGCGAAGACTTCATTCTGGCTGGCTGAACAGTTTTTATCTTGTGTGAATGAAATTCAACTGCATGCGAGTACTGTTGACGATGCTGCTGCTTTCCGGAATGAATGCAATAGCCCAGCCTTACAGGCTGATGACCTACAACATTCGCTACGATAACCCGCAGGATGGCGATGATCGTTGGTCGTTACGAGGAAAAGGGCTGATCGGCCTAATCAGGAAATCCGACCCGGATGCGCTGGGCCTGCAAGAGGTGCTTGCTTCACAGCTGTCCGATATTTCGAAAGAAATGAAGGGCTACGAATCGATCGGAGTCGGTCGCGACGATGGAGCACAGGCCGGCGAATACGCTCCGCTCTTCATCCGAACAAAGCGTTTTGCCATTCGATCCAGTGGCTGGTTCTGGCTTTCCGATACACCCGACGAACCAGGTAAAGGATGGGATGCTGCCTGCAACCGCATCAGTACATGGGCGATCGTCAAGGACAAGTCGGCGAAGAGGGACCTGCTCATCATCAACACGCACCTTGACCATGTGGGCAAGGTAGCGCGGACAAAAAGTGTAGAACAACTCCTGTCATTCATCCGCGAAAAATCCGATACCTACCTGGAAGAAACAGCCAAGGAAGATCAAGGTGGAATGGCCGTCATCCTCATGGGCGATTTCAACTTCTCCCCTATTGATCCTTCTTACAAATCGTTGAAAGAAAGCATCCAAGTGCTGCGTGATCCACTCGTGGATGCACACGAGGCGACTGCCAACCCTCCGGTAGGACCGGAAGCCACTTACAATGCATTCGATCTGGAGAAATCTCCCACCGAACGAATCGATTACATCTGGACTGCCGGTCTGGAGATTCGATCCTACCGGTCGCTGGAAGAAAAATTGGAGACAGGCAGATGGCCGTCGGACCATTTACCCGTCCTGGTCGAGGCGGAACCGACGGAATAGCATCAGTAAAGTTCTGATTTTCAGTGAAGGGAAGAAGCTGTAAGGTAGCCTGACAGAAGGATGCAACCTTAGCGAGGCCCGTTACCGTAGAAGACCCATCTTCATTGCCGGGCATGGGGGTTTTCGTACCTTTGTTGCCCTTCAAAAAAGGTCCTGTGGCCGAGCGGCTAGGCAGAGCTCTGCAAAAGCTTGTACACCAGTTCGAATCTGGTCGGGACCTCGAGGAAAGCAAAAAACCCGTCGAATGTCGACGGGTTTTTTCTTTTTATGGAATGATGGATAAAAGCAGGATCAATCCCGACTGAAATCCGACTCCACAGCGACCGACTCCACATCGCCACCCATCGGAGGTCGGATCTTGGTGATCTTAAGTCGGAGCGAACGGATAAGCGGCAACTCGGACAATAACGCGTCGCCAGTGCGACGTAAGACCTGCTCGATCAAATTGGAACGCACAGCCATCTCGCGGGCAACGATCCGCTGCACGTCACAATAATCGACGGTCAGTGAAAGATCATCGGAAACAGCCGCAGCGGAAAAATCGACCTCCATATCCACATCCACACGATAGTCGCCACCGATGACGGCTTCTTCCGGAAGACAACCGTGATAAGCCCTTACCCGGATGTTGGTCGCCAATATGCGTGAGCTATTCATTTTCATGATCTGTTTCAGGAATAATGGCGCATCACATTTCGCCGACAGCCTGCTGACGGGTCCACGTGTCTTTCAACTGCACCGTGCGATTGAAAACCAGTCGGTCGGTTGATGAATCGGCATCCAGGCAGAAGTATCCTTTTCGGATGAATTGGAACTTGTCATCCAACGAAGCATCCTTGAGAAACGGCTCAGCGAAAGCATTGTCGATGGCCTTCAGGCTCTCAGGGTTGATGTACTCTTTGAAGTCGCCCTCTTCGCTGGAAGGGTTTTCCACTCGGAAAAGTCGATCATACAAACGCACTTCGCAAGGAATGCCGTGCGCTGCACTCACCCAATGGATGGTACCCTTGACGTTGATGCCGCTCGTATCGTTTCCGCTTCTACTTTCAGGCATGTAGGTGCAGCGTATCTCCGTGACGTTACCGTTCTCATCGGTGACGTAGTCATCGCAACGGACGATGTACGCGTGCTTCAAACGCACCATCAAGCCGGGGGCCAGTCGGAAATATTTTTTCTCCGGGTTGATTTTGAAATCATCCCGTTCAATCCACAACTCGCGACCGAATGGAAGCGGTCGTGTTCCGCTACCCTCGTCTTCCGGATTGTTTTCGGCTGTCAACTGTTCAGTAGTGCCTTCAGGATAATTGGTGATGATGAGTTTGACCGGATCGAGTACGACCATCACACGAGTCGCGATCCGGTTGAGGTGTTCCCGAAGACAGAATTCGAGCATGCCGTAATCGATCACATTTTCCCTGCGTGCAACGCCCACCATTTCGGCAAAACGACGGATGCTTTCGGGAGTGAAGCCTCTTCGACGCAATCCGCTGATAGTAGGCATACGGGGATCATCCCAACCCGACACATAATTTTCTTTCACCAATTGCAACAGCCTCCGCTTGCTCATCACCGTGTAGTTGAGGTTGAGTCGTGCGAATTCATATTGCTTACTCGGGAAAATATCCAGCTTTTCGATGAACCACTCGTAGAGCGGCTTATGCACTTCGAACTCCAGGGTGCATATCGAATGGGTGATACGCTCGATGGAATCGGATTGGCCATGTGCGAAGTCATACATCGGGTAGATGCACCAACGGTCGCCCGTGCGATGGTGATGCACATGTTTGATCCGGTACATCAACGGGTCGCGCAGGTGCATGTTCGGAGAGGCCATGTCGATTTTAGCTCTGAGCACCTTCTCGCCTTCCTTGAATTCGCCCTTGCGCATACGATCGAACAAATCCAGGTTCTCATCGATCGTCCTTGATCGATAAGGACTGTGTTTGCCAGGCTCGGTAGGAGTTCCTTTCATGGAAGCTATTTCCTCAGCGGAAGAATCGTCCACATACGCCAGACCTTTGCGGATCAGCTCTACGGCAAACCCATACAGCTGTTCGAAATAATCGGAAGCGTATAATTCGTTGGCCCATTCGAACCCGAGCCAACGGATGTCGCGTTTGATGCTTTCTACATATTCGGTTTCTTCCTTTTCAGGATTGGTATCATCGAACCGTAAGTTGGTCTGGCCGCCGAACTCCTTCGCCAAACCGAAATTGATACAAATGGATTTGGAATGCCCGATATGGAGATAGCCATTGGGTTCCGGCGGAAAGCGAGTAAGCACTCGCCCGCCGTGTTTACCGTTCTTGACATCTTCACGGATGATCTCTTCCAGAAAGTTGGGGCCTTTTTCGATACTCATTTTTCTTCGTGGGATAAGTTCAGCCTTCAGGCGAGGGCCATCAGGTATTTCAATGATCGGTCGATGCGTTGAGCCGTTTCTTCACGACCTAACAGCTCCACCATCGGAAACAGATCGACACCACCGGCCTGACCGCTCAACATGACACGGAACAGTTGCAACAACTCGCCGGGTTTACGGCCGGCAGCTTCTGCATTAGCCTTGAAGGCCGCCTCGGTGGATGCGGCATTGTACGTCTCGATCGAACCGAAGGATGACTTCAAGGATTGGAACACATACTCCAGTTCCGGCTTCCAACGCTTAGTAATGACAGCTTCATCATAAGCGGAAGGAGCCTCGAACAGATAACTACCTATAGATAGGAATTCCTGCTCGAACTGCGCTCTTACCTTCAAGAGCCGGACGGCAGTCACAAGAAAGTCGGAAGCAAGCCTGCGGTCATCGGATGCAAAAGAATACTTGGCAATGACCCGCTCGCGCAACCGCTCAGCCAACTCTTCATCCGACTTGGATCGCATGTAATGCTCATTGATCCATTTGGTCTTGTCCGGATCGAAACGCGCACCCGACTTACTGACCCGTTCCAGCGAAAAGGAAGCTATCAGTTCATCCATGGACAGCAATTCCCGCTCGTCGGCAGGATGCCAACCCAATAATGCAATGATATTGACGAACGACTCAGGGTAATAACCGTTTTCGCGATAACCGGAAGCGGTTTCACCAGTGAATGGGTCTTTCCAATTCAACGGGAAAACCGGGAATCCCAATCGATCGCCATCGCGCTTGCTCAACTTCCCGTTTCCATCGGGCTTGAGCAACAACGGCAAGTGAGCGAAGCGGGGCATTTCAGATTCCCAACCCAGGTAGCGGTACAACAGCACATGGAGGGGAGCGGAAGGCAGCCACTCTTCTCCGCGTATGACATGCGAAATCTCCATTAAGCGGTCATCCACCACATTGGCGAGATGATACGTAGGCATGCCATCGCTTTTGAATAGCACCTTGTCATCCAACGTGGAAGTTTCAACATGCACTTCTCCGCGGATGATATCGTTAACCAATACGGTTTCGCCGGCAGGCACTTTCAATCGTACAACATAGGACTCTCCAGCAGCGATCCGCTTGGCGACCTCTTCGCCATTCAAGGAAAGAGAATTGACCAATCCACTGCGCGTGTCGGCGTTATATGAGAATGCCGAACCCGAGGCTTCTGCGGATTTTCTCCGTGCCTCAAGATCTTCACTCCGATCGAATGCGATATACGCATGACCAGATGACACCAGACGATCGGCATAGTCGCGGTAGAGGTGTTTACGCTCGCTTTGACGATACGGTGCATGCGGACCATCGCCGAATCCGACTCCTTCAGCAGGATCGATGCCGCACCATTTCAATGCTTCGATGATATACTCTTCCGCACCAGGAACGAAACGCTGCTGGTCGGTATCCTCGATACGCAGGATGAAATCACCACCCTGTTGCTTGGCGAAAAGGTAATTGTACAACGCCGTCCTGACCCCGCCCATGTGGAGGGGTCCCGTAGGACTCGGGGCAAAAAGTACTCGGACGCGTTTCATGGTTTTTGATTTCGGCAAATGTACGAAAGTGCTACCTGCCGGAAATCACTGGTGCATCAACCTGGTTGGGAAGACGTTTCACTGGACTTCAACGGAATCCCCGCTGGCAATCCTGGAACCTGTGCGTCGCCCCCCAAGGATTTTGGAACAGCCTGAGTGACGAATCGGATTCCTTCAGGCGTAAGCTCATAGCGGCCTTTCTTCCTTGCGCCTACGTAGGTGACCAGCCCTGATTTTTTAAGATGCGCGACATAACGGGCGCCCGTGACGCCTCCGATATCGCATTGTTGGAACAGATCATGGGCGTTGAGCGGGCCCGATCCGAATAGCGTAGCGAGCAGCAGCACCTGCTTGCGCAAGTTGGGAGCATTGTGGGCCGACTGGCCTGGAAAATTCTTCCATTGATTGAAGAGCGTCTCCATGTTAAGGCGATCAACGGTAGATGGCCTTACCGAAGCTGCATCCGGTATCCGTCTCCGCAGGCTATCATTGATCTGCAGTTGGTTGGAAGAAATCAGCTGCAACTCCTCAAGGCGGATATGCAGATCGTCGATGATACGCTGCTGATCGTCGATGCGCTTCAACAGTTTGTTGTTACGAACCATCAAATGGTTGAACTGCTGATACAGCGTTTCGTTCTCTTCCGTCAATTGACGAATCAGCTCTTGCTGCTGCTCGATTTTATGAAGGAAGTCGGAACCGGAGGATGATTCGTTCATGAATGGAAAAGCTCGCCCTAGTCAATAAATGATGGTCTAAAAGTATGTTTTCAAATTAATATCGACCAATCAAGGTGAATTAATTATCAACAAACAACTCTGATATTCCCTTCTTGGCCTTTAATAGCAATAAATAACACGAATGAAACTGCTTAAAAAGGCCTTCTCACTACCTTCGTTCCATGTTGATACTGGCTCCTACAGGCTTCTCGGATTATGAATTGATTGATTCCGGAGATTTTGAAAAACTGGAACGCTTCGGTCGTTACATCACAATTCGTCCTGAGCCTCAGGCTGTTTGGAAGCCGTTGTTATCCGGCAAGGAGTGGGAAAAACGCGCCCATGTCCGGTTTGTAGCCAAATCATCTTCCAGTGGTCAATGGAAAAAGCTGAAGGAAATGCCGGACCAATGGCAAATCCGATACGAGGCAGACGGGCACGACATCCGATTCCGTTTGGGGCTGACGGCCTTCAAACACGTTGGCGTTTTTCCTGAACAAGCCGTTAACTGGGACTTCATCGCCCGTAGCGTCAAGCAATTAGGAAAGCCCTCACCACGCGTATTGAATCTGTTCGCCTACACAGGCGGCGCCTCCCTCGCGGCCAGGGCGGCCGGGGCGGATGTGACACACCTCGATTCGGTGCGACAGGTTGTCTCTTGGGCCAAAGAGAACATGGAGCTGAGCGGATTGAAAGATATCCGCTGGCTGGTGGAAGATGCGCTGACCTACGTGCGACGCGAGGTGAAGCGCGGGCGAACCTATCATGGTATCATCCTGGATCCGCCCGCTTACGGACACGGGACCGAAGGACAAAAATGGAAACTGGAAGAAATGATCCAGGAGATGACCGAAAAAGTGCTGTCGCTTCTCGACCCGGAATGCCACTTTCTGGTTCTCAACACCTATTCCCTGGGCTTCTCCTCCTTGATCCTGGAAAACCTCCTGAAGGGTCGAAGCGGCTTGGAAACAGGAGAACTGTATCTGCCCTCCACCACCGGACAGAAACTGCCATTGGGGGTGTTCGGACGATTGTGCCAAACACCGTGAGCAACCATTACGTCCCGATTCCGTACATTGGTTCCTATGTATGGAATAGTCAACAAAGCCGTTGAGGAACTGGTAAAAGAGCAGTTCGGCAACGATAGTTGGGAACGCATCAGGGAAAGAAGCGGCATTGATGTCGATTTGTTCATCAGCACCGAACCGTATGATGATGATATCACCTACAAATTAGCCGTCGCGGCTTCCGAAGAGTTGAAACTCGACATCGGTCAGGTGATGGTGGCTTTGGGAGAATACTGGATCTTGAAAGTCGGCAAGGCCAAATACGGCGGACTCATGGAAGCGGGTGGCGATAACCTCCGCGAATTCCTGGTCAACCTGCCGCAATTCCACAGCAGGATCATGCTGCTTTATCCCAAACTGACGCCTCCTGAATTCCGCATCTCCGATGAGCAAGATCGTTCCTTGCACGTCCATTACTTTTCTCACCGACCCGGATTGCAGGAGTTCGTACGCGGACTTCTACAGGGACTCGGCAAGATGTACCAGACAGAAACCTCCATCGAAATCATCGATCATCGCGACAAAGGCGCCGATCACGATGTGTTTCGTGTAAGTTGGTAATCATGCACCCAAGGGACCTTTCACTCAATAGCGGGGAATTCCGCAAGTTGTTCCCTTTCCACTTGTGTATCGATAAGGATGGGCGCATCGTATCGGTCGGGGATTCTTTACTTAAGATGATTCCGATCACCATCGGCAATCACTTGACAGAGCATTTCCATTTTTTCCGACCGCATCTTAAGACGGTCGATTACGCGTCGATAAGGTCCAACCTGAAATCCCTTTTCATCCTTGACACCATACGTAAACCTGTTGCACGGATACGAGGCGAGTGGTTCGAACATGAGGGACAAGACCTGCTTGTTTTCGTAGGCTCTCCTTGGTTCAACTCACTGGAGTCACTTTCGGAATACGGCTTGAAGATCTCCGACTTCGCCATTCACGATCCGCTTGTCGATCTGCTCCACATACTCAAGACGAACGAGATCGGGATGTCGGACCTGCGAGAAATCCTGGAACAGTACAGAGCCCAGCAGCAAGAGATGCGGATCCTTTCGCTCATCGCAAAGGAGACAATGAACACGATCATCGTATCCGATGCAGAAGGCCGGATCACCTGGGTGAACAAGTCTTTCACCGATCTGACAGGTTATACGCTGGAAGAAGTCATCGGTCGTAAACCGGGAGATTTCCTCCAGGGAGAACGAACGGATCGTGATGCTGTACGTTACATGGGCAGCCGGATACGCGAGGGAAAGGATTTCAATTGTGAAATCCTGAATTACCATAAATCAGGAGAATCATATTGGGTTAGAGTTGCCGGCCAACCACTTTTCGGAAAAGACGGCAAACTGGAAAAATTCTTCGCAATTGAAGAGGACATCACCGATGAGAAAAACGCCTTGCTCAAACTCAGTTGGAGTGAAGAGAAATACAGGGGTATCATCGAAAATATGGACCTGGGTCTGGTGGAATACGATAATGAAGAAACCGTCCTTTACTGCAACCAGACGTTTTGCAAGATGCTCGGATTCAAATCCGAGGAACTGGTAGGAAAAAGTCTTGCCGAGACCTTGCATGAGCGTAACATCAACCACGATCCGGCCTTCGTTTTGAAGAAAAGGCATCGGGGTATTACCGACGTGTATGAGGTGGAAATCAGCGACCGGGAAGGGAACTACCGCTGGATGCTCGTGAGTAAAGCGTTGCTCTATGATTCACAAAAACGCATTACAGGAACCATCGGGATATACCTCGACATCACCTGGCGGAAGCAGATGGAAATCGAGCTGAAGAAGACCCGCGAGCATGCGGTCGAATCTTCCCAGGCCAAGGAGAACTTCCTGCTCAATATGAGCCATGAGATCCGTACTCCGATGAATGTGATACTGGGAATGAGCCGTCACCTTTCCGGCATGATCAAAGAAGAAAAACAACAGCGGTTTTTGCGATCCATCAATGCTGCTGCGGAGAACCTGCTGGTGATCATCAACGACGTGCTTGATATTTCCAAAATCGAATCCGGCAAGATGGATCTGGAGTCGATCGGATTCCAGCCTCGTACTGTAGTGAGCGATTCTGCTCATTTGCTACGGTTCAAGGCCGAAGAAAAAGGCTTGTCGTTATCAGTCGATATTGATCCTGAGGTACCAGAGGTACTGCTTGGAGATCCGCACCGCCTGCATCAGATCCTGATGAACATCGGTGGAAATGCCATCAAGTTCACGGACCAGGGATCGGTCGATATTTCCGTTTATGTCGACCGGATGATCATCGAAGACGTAGTGATCAAATTCGTAGTAGAAGACACTGGTATCGGAATCGATGAGGAAAAACTGGAAGAGGTGTTCGAGAGTTTCCGCCAGGAGAGCAACTCCATCAGTCGTCAGTATGGAGGATCGGGTCTGGGGTTGACAATCAGTCGCGAACTCACACGACTCATGGGCGGAGAGTTACGGATTGACAGCCGCAAGGGCATGGGAACCCGGGTGGTTTTCGAACTGCCATTCCGGATAGGCACCCAGAATGATCTGGAAAAAGTGCTTGGCACTAACGCTGACCCCACTCTTCTGCAGGGTAAAAACATCCTGGTGGTAGAGGACAATGCCATGAATCTCGCACTGGCAGAATCCGTGTTGCAAAGCTTTGGAGCGGAAGTGATCACTGCGGTCAGCGGCGAGGAGGCACTGGAAAAAGCCGAGAAGTCCTCCTTCGATGCCATACTCATGGATCTCAGGATGCAAGGCATGGATGGTTTTCAGACCTCACGAGAGTTAAGAAACAGAATCGGCATCACCGCTCCTATCGTCGCACTGACTGCCAATACCCGCCCCGAACTCAGGAATGCACTACAGGAGGCCGGCATCACGGACTATGTGTTGAAGCCTTACAAGGAATGGGTATTGGTTGGAAAGCTGACACAATTGCTGGCACTCAAGCCGGGTACTTCACCGATCCCTTCGAGTATCAGCGAAGCGATACCGAAAAAATTATACGATACCTCCAAGCTCGAAGCCTTCACCATCAAGAATCCCGATTTCCTGCGTAGGATGCTACAACTGTTCGTAGAGGAATCCACCAATGGCTTCACGGAACTGAAAAACTCTTTATCCAAAGGAGACCTTGTCAAGGTAGGTGACCTAGCACACAGGATGAAACCGGGTATCGACCAATTGAGTATCGATGACCTGCTCATAGGCATCAAGCGTATCGAGCAATTGGCCAAAAAAGGCGACCCCGAGGGTCAACTTACACCTCTGGTCCATGACATGGAACAATTATTGGGGAAAGTAGTCGAGCAGATACGTTCAAAAGAGCTCTGAAACTGCGCATCCGGGCCCGCTTGCACCCTTCTTTCTTCTTAAATTTGTATCAATCGTCCCTGAGCAGATGGCACAGCAAGAGCATTACGAAGAACTGATCGGGAAACTGGACGGATTCATCCGCAAGTACCATAAGAACCGCCTCATCAAGGGAGTCATCTATGCATTCACCTTGCTGTTGAGCGGTTATCTGCTTTTCACTTCGATGGAAAGCATGGGACACTTCGGCATCACTACGAGGACCGTACTGTTCTACACCTTCATTGGAGCGCTGGGCCTGATCCTGTACCGATATGTCCTTGTTCCCGCAGGACATCTCTACCGGATCGGTAAAGTGATCTCCCACGAGGAAGCGGCACGGATCATCGGCACGCATTTTCCGGAAGTCGAGGACCGCTTGCTGAATGTATTGCAACTCCGGGAACAAGCCCGGAACTTTTCAGGATCAGGTCTGGAATTACTGGAAGCATCGATCCGTCAGAAAGCGATTGCCATGCGTCCCGTCGCTTTCATCTCAGCGATACGCCTTTCGGAAAACAAAAGGTATCTGCGTTGGGCAGCCATCCCTACGTTGATCCTGGTGGTCGTGCTCATCACCTCACCGTCCCTGATCACAGAAGGAACCACGCGCCTGCTCGAACATAGAACCTACTTCGAAGAACCCGCTCCTTTCACCTTCTCCATCGTCAATGGTTCGCTTAAGGCGGTTCAACAAGAGGATTTCCTTTTGCAGGTTTCCGTAGATGGCAATGAAGTTCCTGCTGAAGCCTTCATTGAAATCGAAGGAAACAGTTTCCGAATGGAGAAGACCGAACTGACCCGCTTTCAGTATGCCTTCCGGAACTTGCAAGGCGACATCACCTTCAGACTACATGCGAATGGGCATTATTCAAAAGAATTCTTGCTGGAAGCAGTGCCTAATCCGGTTTTAGTAGGCTTCAGTATCGACCTGCAGTTTCCCAATTATGTGGACCGTAAGAATGAGCGACTCGAAAATACCGGCGACCTCAACATACCGGCAGGCACCAAGGTTACCTGGTCGATGAACACACGGAATACGGAATCGCTCCGATTGGTCTTCGCCGATACCACGTACACGTTGCAACCCAGAGAAGAAGGCGCCTTCAGCTTCACCCGCAGGTTCCTGAAGAGCGATAGTTACAAGCTGATCGCCGTCAACCGTTTCATGCAAAGCCGTGACTCCATGGCTTATCAGGTCAATGTCATACCCGACCAATACCCTTCAATCACCGTCGAGCAGCAGCAGGACTCTTTATCCACCAAAAGGACCTGGTTCAGAGGTATCATCAAAGACGATTACGGCTTCTCCTCCCTTGCCTTCGTTTACCGCTTCACCCGAACCGATGATTCGACCGCATCCGGCAAAGGAAGAATTTTCAGAGAAGAGCTCCCTCTGAATCGTGGACTCGATGCCGATGTGTTCTTTCACATGTGGGATCTGTCAGCCTCCGGAATCGCTGCAGGCGAATCCGTTGAATACTACTTCGAGGTGGCCGACAATGACGGAGTGGCGGGACCTAAGATCACACGTTCGCAAACATTGGTGTTCAAGGCACCTACCCTGAAAGAGATCAGTGAAAACACCGAACGCAGCAATCAATCGATCAAGGACGATTTGAAGTCGAGCATTGACAAAGCGCGACAACTACAGCGCGACGCCAGCGACCTCTCGAAAAAACTGCTGGAAAAGAAGGAAGCCGGCTGGGAAGAAAAAAAGAAAATGGAAGAACTGCTACGCAAAGAAGAGGAGTTGAAAAAGAAGATGGATGAATTGCGAAGCAAAAATGCCGAGAAGGACCGCAAAGACAAGGAATATCGCAAGCAGGACGAGGAGTTGATGCAGAAACAGGAGCAACTCCAGGCATTGATGGACAAGTTGATGACTCCCGAGCTGGAAAAGCTGATGGAAGAATTGCGACAACTCATGCAGAAGGTGGACAAGGAGCAGTTGCAGGAACAGCTAGACCGCATGAAGCAAGACAACAAGGATTTCCAGAAGGAATTGGAACGCACCCTTGAGTTGTTC
>JBJTRB010000207.1:0-3704 GCA_046075925.1 Bacteroidota bacterium
GAAAAGTTGGTTCCGGCAGGAGCAGGTATGACTGCGAGCAAGTCGTCCGTTGTTTTCTTGTAAATATCAATCGAACCGAAGAGACGGTTATTGAAAAAACCGAAATCGATACCTGCGTTGAGGGTGGTCGTTTGCTCCCACTTCAAGTTCGGATCATACGGATCGGGACGCAACGTCGAATAGAAACTGTTTCCGAACTGGTATTGGCCGGTAGCAGTTCCTTGGCTGTAATTCGGAATATATCCGTATTCATAGATTCCGTCCTGCTGTCCAACGACACCCCAGCCGAGTCTGACTTTCAGGTCGGATACAGAACGGCTGTCTTTCAGGAATTTTTCCTGGCCTACGCGCCATGCCAATGCTGCAGACGGGAAAATTCCGCTGCGATTCTCTTTTGAGAATTTCGATGAATGGTCATTACGAACGTTGACAGTCAGCAAGTATTTTTCCTTCCAGTTGTAGGTGAATCGGCCGAAGAACGACAACAAGGCCTTCTCTGCCAGGTAAGGGATTCCGGCCGGGCTGATCGTATCTCCAGCAACATTCAAATCAGCGAACGCAGGACTGGCGCGCTTGAAATACTGATAGGAATATCCACCCGTCGCTTCGATACGGCTTTGCAAACGAGGCAATTCTTTGGAATAAGCAAGGTAGAGATCAAGAAGTCGGTTGTCCGTCTCGTCGCGGTACTGATTGTTGACGCCGCCCCTTGCAAAGCTGGTGGCAGCATCTGCAGGAACGAAAATGGTCCCACTGCTGCGAGAAAAATCACCCCCCACATTGGCAATGGCGTGCAGGCCCTGGACCCAGTCGATGGCATAATCCAGTTTGACATTACCGATGAATCGGTTCACACGACTGCGGTCCTCTCGCTGATATAACAACCCAAGTGGATTGCGTGGAGCCAATTGATTCGGTTTTCCCTGAGTATCCAACCACTCGAAATAATCACCATCAAGCGCAGCGACTGCCGCATCGCTCAAACCGGGATACAAGGCATTGAGCAGATCCGGGTCATTGAAGATCGGCTTGGTGGGATCGAATGCAACGGCGGCTCCGATTGCTCCCTGATCAGGAAAGAAATTCTTCGAAAAGGTATAACGAGAGTTCACTTCGACCTTCAATTTGTCATTGAAGAAGGAAGGAGACATGTTCAATCCGGCGGACAGACGATCGAGTGCCGAACGCTTGAGAATACCTTCTTGGCTGAGATATCCGAGGGTGAGGCGATAGGGACGATTTTTCACCCCGCCGCTGAAAGCGAAATTATTCTCGTGAGTTAGCGCTTTTTGATAGATGTGCTTTTGCCAGAAAGTTTCATAATCTCCTACTAAAAAAGACTCCTGTGTGGCGGTTCCCGAGTCTCTGACCGTCTGGGAAAATCGCTTTGGCCCCAGGACATCGACATATCCGGTAGGAACAGAAATACTAGTAAGCGTGGAATAATCGACCGTAAGCTTTTCAGCGGTTCCACGTTTCGTTGTAACCAGAATGACACCGTTAGATGCACGTGAACCGTAGATAGCCGTTGCAGAAGCGTCTTTCAAGACAGTGATGTTCTCGATGTCAGCCGGGTTGATGGTACTTAAAGGGTTCGGGGCGCCGGATATGCCACCGTCGATCAATGGAACGCCGTCGACGACGACCAAAGGGTCATTGCTAGCATTGAGTGAACTTCCACCGCGGATCCGTATACGGCTTCCGGCACCAGGAGCACCCCCATTGGAAGTGATACGAACGCCAGGAATCTTACCGGTCACCAGCTGCTCGGGCGTTACTATATTACCCGATTGGAAGTCCTTTGCATTCACGGAATTCACTGCACCGGTAAGGTCCTTTTTCTGTGCAGTACCGTAACCGACCACCACTGCTTCATCCAAGTTGATCGCTGAGGGCCGCATCCTGACGACAACGAGCGCCTGTCCGTCGGTGACCTCGATGGACTTGTTCATTTTTTCATATCCGATACTCGTTACTGCCAGATCATACTTTCCTGCATTAACCCCTGCAAGTGTGAAATAACCGTTCGCGTCGGCAGAAGCGGCCTTGTCCGTTCCGACAAGCTGGACAGTAGCACCTGGCAAACCGTTACCGGTTTCATCCAGCACCCTGCCTCGGAGTGAAACACTTTGTGCAAGAAGAAGATTCGAAGTAAACAGCATCAGCAGTAATAATAACCTGCCGCGTTGGATTGGATTGTCGAACATGTCTCGTGATTTATTTTACAGATGTTGGTGAAGAATAGATTTTTATTTTTGGATACTTTTACGAACCGATAAAAACCACTCGAATTTAGCTATTTATTGAAATCAACAAAGACATGACGCAGAGAATCTTCTCCCTACTTAGTGTACTGTTAACACTGACAACCCATGTGATCGGAATGCAAAACATGCCTGTCGGTGACATAAAGAGCATCAAGCAGAACGGACAAGTCTTTTCCATCCAGACCTCCAATTCCATCGCAGAAGTCCACGTCATTTCCTCCTCCATCATCCGGGTTCGACTTGCAAAAAAAGAATACGAGGATGACTTTTCTTATGCTGTAGTAGGGAAATCGGTCAGTTGTAGAGCCATGCTCACCGACAATGCTTCAAACTATTCCATTTCGACCGATTCGCTGGTAGTCATATTAAACAAAAAGCCGCTTCGCATCACTTTCAAGACAATAGCAGGTAAAGTGATCAATGCGGACGATTCCGGATTCGGCACTTCCTGGCTGGGCGATGAGGTCACTACCTACAAGACACTATTCCCTGACGAGCGATTCATCGGCCTGGGTGAAAAAACGGGCAATCTGGATCGTCGTGGCAACGGTTATGAAAACTGGAATACGGATGCCTTCGGATATGGAACCGGCACCGACCCCATCTATTCCACTATTCCTTTCTATATAGGAATCCACGACTCGCTTTCGTACGGCATTTTCATGGATAACTCCTACAAGAGTCATTTCAATTTCGGCGCTTCTCAAAAGCGCTTCTCCAGCTTCACAGCCGAAGGAGGTGATATGAACTATTATTTCATCTACCGTTCCAACCTGGCCGGTATCATTGAAGATTATACCTACCTGACCGGACGCATGACCATGCCGGCGTTGTGGAGTATCGGTTACCAGCAATGCCGCTACAGCTACTACCCACAGGAGGAAGTCGTTTCCATAGCAAAGACCTTTCGCGAGAAGCAGATTCCCTGCGATGTCATTTACCTGGACATCCACTACATGGACCAGTACAAACTCTTCACGTGGAATCCTGTACACTTCAAGCAGCCAAAGAAAATGCTGGACGAGCTGAAAACGCTTGGCTTCCATACGACAGTCATCGTCGATCCAGGCATCAAGGTGGAAAAAGGATACAAAGCCTATGAGGACGGAATAAAGGAAGACATCTTCGTGAAATATCCTGACGGCTCTTTGTACTCAGGAGAAGTATGGCCAGGATGGTGCCACTTCACCGATTTCACTACCGAGAAGGGACGTATTTGGTGGGGAAAACAATTCAACGGATATGTGAACGACGGAATCGATGGCTTCTGGAACGACATGAATGAAATAGCCACGTGGGGACAAAAGCTTCCCAATCTGATGAACTTCGGATTCGACGGACACCCATCCAGCACCATGCGCGCCAGAAACGTCTATGGTCTGCAGATGGCGCGTGCCACCTTCGAAGGTTCCAAAAAGCTATTGGATAACAAACGCC
>JBJTRB010000208.1:0-29755 GCA_046075925.1 Bacteroidota bacterium
GATTTCAGGAGCAGCACCGGTGCCGGAAACCACTTTCTGTCCCACCTTCAGTCCGTTAGGAGCGACGATGTAACGCTTGTCGCCATCCTTGAAATAAACCAAGGCGATACGCGCAGAACGGTTCGGATCGTATTCGATCGACTTGACGGTTCCTTCAACGCCGTGATTCTCGCGTTTGAAATCCACCAAACGGTACATCTTACGGTGACCACCGCCGATGTAACGCATGGTCATCTTACCGTCGGCATTACGGCCGCCGCTGCGCTTCTTCCTTACGAGCAGGCTCTGCTCGGGTTTGGAAGCGGTAAGGTCTTCATAATTGTCAACCAGCATGTGGCGCTGGCTGGGGGTCATCGGGCGAAGTTTCTTGATTGCCATTGTTCTGTTCCCTTCCGATTAGATGTTGCTATAGAAATCGATCGTATCGCCTTTCTTCAAGGTGACGATCGCCTTCTTGAAAGTACCGGTACTTCCGGATACGAATCCCGTCTTGGTGTAACGCGTCTTGCGCTTACCGGCGATGGTGAGGGTATTGACACTGTCGACCGATACATTGTACATTTTCTCGACAGCCTTTTTGATCTGAACCTTATTGGCGTTCCGATCGACGATGAAACCATACTGACCGAGCTTCTCGCTCGTCTTGGTCATCTTTTCAGTGATAAGGGGCTTCTTCAGGACGCTCATGATAAGAAACGGTTTTCGAGTGCTGCTACGGAACCTTCGACAATCACAAGGTGTTGAGCATTCAACACATCGTAAGTGTTCAGTTCGGAAGCGGTAGTCACTTTGTTACGCTGCACGTTACGTGAGGAGAGATAGATATTGTCGTCGTGAGCAGGAAGCACCACCAAAGCCTTCTTGTCATCCAGCTTGAGGTTCTTCAACAGATCGACGTAGTTCTTCGTCTTAGGCTGGTCGAACTTGAAGTTCTCCAACACCGTGATGTTCTTGTCTTTCGCTTTGTAGGAAAGAGCAGACAAGCAAGCGAGATGCTTCAGCTTGCGGTTCAGCTTGAAAGAGTAGTCGCGAGGACGCGGTCCGAATACACGACCACCGCCGACGAAAAGAGGCGACTTCATGGAACCGGCACGAGCTCCACCAGTACCCTTTTGACGCTTGAGCTTCTTGGTGGTACGAGCGATTTCAGCACGCTCCTTCGACTTATGGGTTCCCTGACGCTGGTTGGCGAGGTATTGCTTGACATCAAGGTAGATGGCATGATCATTCGGCTCGATACCAAAGATCTTCTCGCTGAGCTTCAATTTCTTTCCGGTCTCTTTACCGGAAGTGTTCATGATGTTTGCTTCCATGATCTTACTTCTCCACGATTACATAGGAACCATTGTGGCCTGGAAGAGCACCCTTCACCAGAAGGAGGTTCTGCTCAGCCATCACTTTTACAATCTCAAGGTTTTGGATCTTCACACGGTTATCACCCATGTGACCAGCGGTACGCTGTCCACGCCATACACGCGAAGGGTAAGACGATGCACCACGAGAACCGGGAGCACGCAGACGGTCGTGCTGACCGTGTGTCTGCATACCCACACCTTTGAAGCCGTGACGCTTGACGACACCCTGGAAACCACGGCCCTTTGCAGTACCGATGACATCCACGAAATCGCCTTCTGCGAACAGGTCGGCTTTGATTTCAGAACCTAAGGCAGGTAGTTCAGGAAAATAACGGAACTCGATCAGCTTGCGCTTAGGAGTGGTTCCGGTCTTCTTGAAGTGCCCTGCTTCAGCAGCAGTAGTGTGCTTGTCTTTCTTGTCGGCGAATGCCAACTGAACAGCGTCATAGCCGTCAGTGGCGACCGTCTTCACCTGGGTGACGACGCACGGACCTGCCTGGATCACGGTGCACGGGATGTATTTCCCGTCAGCCCCGAAGATGCTGGTCATTCCGATTTTCTTTCCGATGATTCCTGACATTTTCTTTTAAGTTGTGCCATTGGTTGACCGAAGTCAACATAGCAGGTTTATACCTGATTGATTATGATGCTTTGATTTCGACTTCAACACCGCTTGGGAGCTCCAATTTCATCAGAGCATCAACGGTCTTTGCAGTGGAATTATAAATGTCCAGCAAGCGCTTATAAGAACACAGTTGGAACTGCTCGCGCGCCTTCTTGTTGACGTGGGGCGAACGGAGTACCGTGAAGATCTTCTTGTCGGTCGGCAGCGGAATAGGACCGTTGACGACAGCTCCGGTGATCTTAACCGTCTTGACGATCTTCTCAGCCGACTTGTCGACGAGATTGTAATCGTATGACTTCAATTTGATGCGGATTCGCTGGGACATTTGAAAGAACGTTTATTGAGTTATGAGGATGATTCGATTATTCGACAGAAGCTTTGGAACGACCTTTTGATTTGGCGATCACTTCTTCAGCCAGGTTACGCGGACACTCAGCATAGTGAGAGAACTCCATCGTTGAAGTGGCACGACCTGAGGTGATGGTACGCAACTGGGTCACGTAGCCGAACATCTCGGACAGCGGAACTTTCGCCTTAACGATCTGCGCTCCACCTTTCGAGTCCATACCTTCCACCTGACCACGACGACGGTTCAAGTCGCCTACGACATCACCCATGTTCTGTTCGGGCGTGATGACTTCGAGTTTCATGATAGGCTCCAACAACACAGGCTTACACTTAGGAAGCGCTTCACGGAATGCAGTACGAGCACAGATTTCAAACGAGAGAGAATCGGAGTCGACCGTGTGGTAAGAACCATCGATCAGACGAACCTTGAGCGACTGGAGCGGGTAACCTGCGACCACACCATTGACCATTGCAGAGCGGAAGCCCTTTTCAACGGCAGGAATGAATTCGCGAGGGATGTTACCACCCGTGATCTCGTTGACGAACTGAAGACCGAGGTTCTTGTCAGTGACTTCGAAGTCTGCATCGATAGGAGAGGCAACGACTTTGATATCGGCGAACTTACCACGACCACCTGTCTGCTTCTTGTAGACTTCACGGTGCTCGATGGTGCCGTTAATGGCTTCTTTGTAGTTAACCTGAGGAGCACCCTGGTTCACTTCCACCTTGAACTCGCGCTTGAGACGATCGATGATGATCTCCAAGTGCAATTCACCCATACCGGAAATGATGGTCTGGCCAGTATCCTCGTCGGACTTGACACGGAAGGTAGGATCCTCTTCAGAGAGTTTACCAAGAGCCACACCCAGTTTGTCCTGATCGGCCTGGGTCTTGGCTTCAATAGCCAAACCGATAACCGGCTCAGGGAAATTCATCGCTTCCAATACGATCGGTGCGTTTTCAGCACACAACGTATCGCCGGTCTTGATGTCCTTGAAACCTACAGCAGCACCGATATCACCTGCTTCGATGAAGGGAACCTGGTTCTGTTTGTTGGCATGCATCTGGAAGATGCGGGAGATACGCTCCTTGTTGCCGGAACGTGTATTCAATACATAGGAACCCTCGTCGAGACGTCCAGAGTAGCAACGGAAATAAGCGAGACGACCTACGAATGGATCGGTCGCGATTTTGAATGCGAGAGCGGTGAATGGCTCCTTGGGATCGGGGCGACGAACGACTTCTTCACCGGTATCAGGATTGGTTCCGGTGATGTTGTCCTTGTCAAGCGGCGAAGGCATCAACTCCATCACCAGGTCAAGCATGGTCTGAACACCTTTGTTCTTGAACGAAGAACCACAAACCATCGGAACCAGTTTGTTGGCAAGACACGCTTTACGAAGCGCGTCAAAGATCTCACGCTCGGAAATGGAGTTCGCATCCTCGAAATACTTCTCCATCAGCTTGTCGTCGAACTCGGCGATGGCCTCGAGAAGCTTCTCGCGCCACTCCTTCACCTCTTCCGCCATCTCATCAGGAATAGGAACAACGGTATAGGTCATTCCCTTGTCGTGTTCGTTCCAAACGATTCCGCGGTTGTTGATCAGATCGACAACACCTCTGAAGTCATCTTCAGCACCGATAGGAAGCTGCAAAGGAAGCGGATTGCCTCCGAGTACTTCACGGACTTGCTTGACGACATTCAGGAAGTCAGCACCGGCACGGTCCATCTTGTTGACGAATCCGATGCGGGTGACGTTATAGTTATTTGCAAGACGCCAGTTGGTCTCGGACTGAGGCTCTACGCCGTCGACAGCCGAGAAAAGGAAAACCAGGCCGTCCAATACGCGCAGGGAGCGGTTCACCTCAACGGTGAAATCCACGTGACCTGGAGTATCGATGATATTCAGTTTGTACTTCTCGCCACGGTAATTCCAAAAACAGGTGGTAGCAGCAGAGGTGATGGTGATACCACGCTCCTGCTCCTGGGCCATCCAGTCCATAGTAGCAGCGCCATCGTGCACTTCTCCGATTTTGTGCACGACACCGGTGTAATACAATATGCGCTCGGTAGTGGTGGTCTTGCCTGCGTCGATATGCGCGGCGATACCGATGTTGCGAGTATACTTGAGTTCTTTGCTCATCTGATTAGTTTTCCGTTAATCATAACGATAGTCGATTCTTTTCGCGATAACCGGACACTTTGAACAGCGGGTGCTTGGGGCGGCCCGTGGGCCTGTTCAGTTATCCAGTAGGTTCTTGCTCGTTTCTGCGGCAAGTCAGGGGGTTATCCCGTAAAAGAAAGAACTATTCACTCTTTATTTTGACCCGTAAGCGACGTGCTGACGGGGTATTCATTCATTCATTTCACTCCCTTACACGCGGAAGTGCGAGAAGGCCTTGTTGGCTTCAGCCATACGGTGTGTGTCCTCCTTTTTCTTCACGGCGGCACCTTCACCTTTTGCAGCTGCGATGATTTCACCAGCCAGACGGTCAGCCATCGTCTTTTCATTACGGCCACGTGAGTAGGAAATCAACCACTTGATCGAAAGACTGATGCGGCGGTCAGGACGGATTTCCGAAGGAATCTGGAAGGTAGCTCCACCTACGCGGCGGCTCTTCACTTCAACCGTTGGCATCACATTGGTCATCGCCTTTTTCCAGGAATCAAGTCCGTTCTCCTTGGTCTTCTCTTCAACACGGTTGATGGCGTCATAGAAGATGGAGTAAGCGGTGTTCTTTTTTCCAGAATACATCATCATGTTCACGAAACGGGTTACGAGCGTATCGTTGAACTTGGGATCCGGAAGGAGAATGCGCTTTTTCGGTTTTGTCTTACGCATGGATCAGGCAGGTATTGATTGGTTGTATGCTAAACGTTGTTCGAATCATTACTTCTTCTTGGCAGCTGCAGGCGCTCCAGCCTTCGGACGCTTCGCGCCGTACTTTGAACGCTGCTGCTTACGACCATCTACACCGGCCGTATCAAGCGAACCACGAACGATGTGGTAACGCACCCCTGGCAAATCCTTTACACGACCACCGCGAATCAAGACGATCGAGTGCTCCTGCAAGTTGTGTCCCTCACCAGGAATGTAAGCCGAAACTTCGAACTTATTGGTCAAACGCACACGAGCGACTTTACGCATAGCCGAATTCGGCTTCTTTGGAGTCGTAGTGTAGACGCGCGTGCAGACACCGCGGCGCTGCGGACAAGAGGCAAGTGCTGGAGACTTACTCTTATCGATCAATTTTTCACGTCCGTTGCGGACCAACTGGGAAATTGTCGGCATTCAGTGAGGTTTCTTTCTGGTTAATCTTCAGTTAAATAGACGTTTTTCGCCTTATTTTAGGGAACGCAAAGGTACTACTTCCCCCTGATTAAGCAAATCCTGTTGATAAAATATTTCCAACAAAATCAGTGGGTAATGCGGATTCTGCCTGCAATAGCCTCAAATAATCCCTGGGTAAAAGCTTAAAACCCTGTTAAACAGCTAATTAATGAAAAAAGCCTGCGGATGCAGGCTTTTAGAAGATATGCACGCTGATGATGGCTAATCAAGCAACCCGCAGTCGGTTGACATTCGATTTTTCGAACTTCTCCTTGGCATAATTAAGCGTCAGGGTGAACTCCTTGCTCTGCTTATTTGAAGGAATCTCGTACATCGCATCCAATAGGATGGCTTCACAGATGGAGCGTAATCCGCGTGCTCCGAGCTTGAATTCGAAGGCTTTATCCACGATGAAGTCCAAAACGACCTTGTCCACCTCCAATTTCACGCCTTCCAACTTGAACAGCTTCTCGTATTGCTTGATCAAGGCGTTTTTGGGCTCAGTCAGAATCGAGCGGAGTGTGGGTTTATCCAAGGGATCTAGATGGGTCAACACAGGTACTCGACCGATCAATTCCGGAATCAATCCGTACGATTTCAAGTCGGCCGGACTGATGTACTGTAGGTAATTCGAGCGATCCATCAGCTCCTTGTCCTTGGGCGATTTGAAACCGACAGCATGCGCATCCAGTCGACGCGCAATCTTCTTATCGATTCCATCGAAAGCGCCTCCGCAAATGAACAGGATATTGGTCGTGTCGATGGTGATCATCTTCTGCTCCGGGTGCTTTCTGCCTCCCTGAGGCGGAACATTCACAGTAGAGCCTTCCAGCAGTTTGAGTAAAGCCTGCTGAACCCCTTCACCACTGACATCGCGCGTGATGGAAGGGTTATCGATCTTGCGGGCGATCTTGTCTATTTCATCTATGTAAACCACTCCGCGCTCCGCTGCCGCCGCATCGTAATCGGCGGCTTGCAAGAGTCGGGTAAGAATACTCTCAACGTCTTCGCCGACGTACCCCGCCTCGGTCAACACCGTAGCGTCTGCGATGCAGAACGGTACATTCAACATCTTGGCAATGGTCCGCGCCAATAGGGTTTTACCAGTGCCCGTCTCTCCTACCAGCAGGATATTCGACTTTTCGATTTCAACATCGTCCTGCTTCTTTATTTTACTGGAAATACGCTTGTAGTGGTTATAAACGGCAACGCTTAGCACCTTTTTCGCATCGTCTTGTCCGATTACGTATTGATCAAGAAACTTCTTGATTTCCACAGGCTTGAGAAGAGTGAGATGAGCGTTGATACTACTCTTCACCTTGTTATTCATCTCATCGGACAAGATGTTTTGTGCCTGCTGGATGCACTGGTCACAGATATGACCCGTGATACCGGCAATCAGAACGAAGGTCTCGCTCTTATCCCGTCCACAAAAGGAACACTTGATTTCCTTCGGATTTTTCATTGAATCGATAACGGCTGTTCAGTAAGTAAAACGCAATCTACATCATTTGGGATGCGATGTCGAGTGATTTTGATCATCGACTTACTAAATAGCTGACTTTTAATTGATTAGTAAAGTTTGAACCAATGCCTCAACGGTACATTAACCCACCAAAAGTGGGAAAAACGCACAAAAGAGGTGATTATTTCTTACGAACCAGGACTTCGTCGATCATGCCGTAGGCCTTAGCCTCTTCGGCAGTCATCCAGTAGTCACGGTCGGAATCTTTCCACACCTTCTCGTATTCCTGTCCGCTGTGAAGGGCGATGATCTCGTACAACTCTTTCTTCAACTTCTGGATTTCCCGAGCGGTGATTTCAATGTCCGAAGCTTGTCCCTCTGCTCCGCCCAGTGGCTGGTGGATCATGATCCTGGCATGTTTCAAAGCTGCGCGTTTACCCTTCTCACCTGAACACATCAATACAGCAGCCATGGAGGCCGCCATACCGGTACAAATGGTGGAAATATTCGGCTGAACGAACTGCATCGTATCATAAATGCCCAAACCGGCATACACGGAACCACCCGGACTGTTCATGTAGATCATGATGTCCTTCTTAGCGTCGACCGACTCAAGAAAAAGCAACTGCGCCTGGATGATATTCGAAACGTAATCATTGATTCCGACACCGAGGAAGATGATGCGATCCATCATCAGACGGGAGAACACGTCCATGGTGGCGATGTTCAACTGCCGCTCTTCAATGATAGTAGGTGAGATATAATCGTTTCGAACTGCGGAGACAAAACTGTCGACCGACATACTGCTGATACCGCGGTGCTTCACCGCATATTTTCTGAATTCGTCGTGGAAGTTCATGAAGGGAGGATGACTAAAGTTGATTTTCTGTTAAGGCAAAAATAACGGGGTTCGAGCCAAACTTGTCGAACCCCGTCACGATTTTTCAACATTCAACTGATTCATGCCCGACCAACGGTCAATAAGGACGGCAGCTCAGTTGTCGTATGGGTGCCGGCTTGACCAGCGATTCGTCAATCGGAGCATGTTGATCGACTTCTTCGAATAGGTCTGAACCTTCACTTTGCTGCTTGGCCGAAGTGACGAACGACTTGTCGACAGCATGCGTCCGAACTGATTCGGCAAGTTGGAAATCGGGATAGGTTACATCCGGATACGTCGTAGCAGAATGATTCCTCTCCACCGGCTGGTCATCATCCGTATAAAATCGGTCAACAAATGCGTGCGTGCGGTTACTGACAGTTTCTTGTGCATTCGAACTGACAGGAAAAACGCCGGTAAGAAGCAGGATGCCTAAGAAGGCGGAGTACGGGGAAGTGCGGTTTTCCATGGCTTGACAGGATTATAGGTTAACGTTGGATCGATTCGTTTGATACAATTGTACTGCACAACTCAATCGTGCTCCAGCAGGAACGCACAAACGGCCGCTTATCGGTGACAAGCGGCCGTGTTTACCTTATAGAAGGCAGTAGGAAAAGCAATGATGATGCTCCAGCTCGTGAGAAGTACGCTCATTCATGCGGGAAACGAATTCGTCATACGGCAACTCGATACGGTCCAGACCTACCGCACCTTTCAGATAACCGTACGCTTTGCTTTCACGAAGTGAACGCTCCAACTTTTCCCAGGCGCCCTCTTGAGCGAGATAACGCTCAGACATTTCAGCAAGGCGAGCATCATCCATATCGTAGATGCCGTACTGGGCGAACTGCTGTCGCATAATGCCGCGCGACAATTCCCTGACTTCTTCCTCGGTCTGGGTGATTCCCTGATCTTCGGCGATGCGGCCGACTATGAGGTTCCACCTCAAGTCTTCTGCTAAGTGGAAATATTGATGATCGAAATCGTGCTCGTCGATGGGCTTCTCCTGGTTGGCTTTCACCATGCGCTTCAAGAACTCATCGGGCAGTGAGATATCGATGCTCTCCAACAAGCTATTACGAATGTCCTTCTGGAATTTCCGATCACTCTCCCGCTCGAAATAAGCAGCGATATTCTCCTTCACTTTATCCCGGAAACCAGCTTCGTCCGTAACCTGGCCTTCGCCGTACAACTTGTCGAACAAGGACTGGTCCATATCCGCTTTTTCGATCTTGCTGATGGTCATGACCGTAAAACGGTAATCGGATTGCATTGCGGCATTATCCTTACCGATCTTCAACATGGCTGAAACTTCGGTCTCATTACCGATGACATTCCAAGGATTCAGGTCTACAGTGTCTTCTTTCTTTAATCCGACAAAACGCTTCCTGTCATTTGCACCAGGAATCCGGTCCAGCGCAAGTGTGGTCACTGTTTTCACACCACCTTCTTTGATCGCACCAGCGGCATCCAGCTCATTGAATTCACCGTACAGCACGCTGTTTTCTTCAGACAGCTCAGGATTGGAGAATTTACCATAACGGCGACGAAGATCATTGATATCGTCCTCCACCATCTTGTCATCCACCTTGACTGCATAGTAAGGAGTCTTACCTGCAGGCAGATTGACGGAGAAACGTGGTGCCAAAGCGATTTCGTAGAGGAATTCAAAATCACGTCCATCTTCCAGTATCAACTCCTGCTCTCCTCGCGTCGGAAGCGGAGTGCCGATGATCTCGATCTTATTATCGAAAATGTACTTGCCCAACTGTTCGCTTACGAGCTTGTTGAGCTCATCCAACAGTATGGATGGTCCGTACTGCTTCTTGATCATGCCGATCGGCACATGTCCAGGTCGGAAACCAGGGATGTTGGCTGTCTTGGCGAAACGCTTCACCACCTCACCCACGCGCTGCTGATAGTCGGCAGGCTGCAGGCGGATGCTGATCATGGCTGTCAGGTCGTCAATCGGTTTTTGGCTGATGTTCATCTGCTTGAATTTGTTTTTGATGGGGATATTGAACCCATCCAATTGAAATTGTGCGGTCGAAGGGACTCGAACCCCCACGGATTGCTCCACCAGATCCTAAGTCTGGCGCGGCTACCAATTACGCCACGACCGCTCTTCCTTGAAAATGGAGCGCAAAGATACGCTTTTCATCCTTCTGGAAAAATCCGAACTGCTTGTTTTTCAATACTGTCTGAATTAAGGTGAATTGATTTTTTTACTACGAAAACGGAAACGGACGCTCCTGGCGTGGTAATTTTACCCTCACATGCTCACCATCGACCCCAAAGAGATAAAAACCGGCGCATTGCACGCCTACATGCTTTCCTCCATCGCGCCTCGCCCTATCGCGTTTGCCAGCACCATCGATTCAGATGGTCGCCCCAACTTGTCCCCCTACAGTTTCTTCAATGCCTTCGGCAGTAACCCGCCGATTCTGGTTTTCTCACCAGCTCGCAGGGTGCGCGACAATACCGTCAAGCATACGCTCGAGAACATCCGGGAAACCATGGAAGTGGTCATCAACGTGGTGAATCATTCCATGGTGCACCAGATGTCGCTGGCCTCCAGTGAATACCCGAAGGGAGTGAACGAATTCGAAAAAGCAGGATTCACGCCGTTGCAATCGGAGCGCGTAAGACCTCTCAGGGTGAAAGAATCTCCGGTGCAGATGGAATGCAAAGTCCATCAGGTCATCGAGACCGGAAATCAAGGAGGAGCCGGCAATCTTATCGTGTGTGAGATCCTTCTGATGCACATCAGCGAAGATGTCTTGGATGAGAACAAACGTATCGACCAGGATAAGATCGACTTGGTGGCAAGGATGGGCGGCGATTGGTATTGCAGAGCCTCTGGTCCTGCCCTGTTCGAAGTGCCGAAGCCATTGTCCACACTGGGTATCGGAGTCGACCGACTTCCAGAAAACATCCGCCTCAGTACGATCCTCACCGGAAACGATCTGGGCAGACTCGGTAATGTGGAGCGATTACCTTCGGAAGAGGAAGTACGCGAGACGTTGCAGCGTGATTACATGCGGGAACTATTTTCAAGATTCAGAAACGACCCGTCAACACTCCGATCCAAATTACATGAGCTCGCCAAGGTGTTGATCGAAAAGAACGACATCTCGACCGCTTGGAAAGTACTGTTGTGCGCTGAACGCTGAGATCAGCGAGAAGCCAATTGACGCCTGGCTCTGATCAAGGCTTTTCTGGAAGAGTATAACTCGTGATAGACATTCACCAAGGTACTGGCCTCCATATCCCTTATTCGGTGCAGACGGAGCAACTCCATCGCAGACTCCACTTGAGCATCGTGCCACTGACGGTTGACTTGCAGTGCCTCCTCGATAGACACTTTCTGGTGTGTGCTTTCTAAAAAGCGCATCGTTTCCTGCCGAACCTGAGCGAGTCGTCCGAACAAGTCGTCGTTTGCTGAAGCCGCCAACTCCTTCAAGTCGACTCGGATGTCCTTGACCGTCTTTGCGACATGAAGCAGGTTGCGTGCACTGACAACAAGACCGTTCCATTTTTCCAACTCCTCGGGATTCGACTCCATGGCCAATCGATCCGATAATTCCTCCAAAATCACTCCATGCAATTGCTTGATGGCCTTATAGTCATCAGCAAACGTTTTTTTTCGATGAAAAATCCTTTGAAAAAAAGAGACGCTCACGCCATTTTCTTTTTCCTGCATGCCGACTCCTACAGTACGACGCACCAATGCTTCCGAACAATCCAACAGGTGCACCAGCCCGGCATGCAGTTGATCGTAACTCGGATCCGAACCATCCGATTTAGTTTTGGTAAATGACAAAACACGTCCGGTTGACGGATCGGGCAGCACACGCTCCAACCATTCACCGAATGAAGTAATGAAGGGCAGGAACAACAACGCAGAAAACAAGTTGACACCTGTTTGAAATGCGACCAGCAGGTACAATGGATCTGCTGGAAAGAACGAGGAAAGGCTTGTAAGACCACTCGTTGCAACTATTACCAAACCGATCATGACTGTAACCAGATTGATAAACAGATTCCCCAAGGACATCCGGCGAGCTTCTATCGTATCCGAGCGCCAGGAGAACAGGAACTTCACCGCTGTACCCGCCTCGGCTCCGAGCACCAGACAGGCTGCCTGCATCAAACCGAGCACCCCGCCATCCAACGCTGCAAGGCCGATTGTCATGGTGGCAAAACTGGACTGGATCACCGCTGTCAGTAGAAAGCCGACGGGAACGAACACGTAACTGCTCCATGTGGAAATACCAAGCAATGAATGTTCCGCACCCTTCGGATCAATGGAAGATTTCATGAAGGCCAGAGACAAGAACAGTAAAGCGATTGAAAAAAGGAATCGGGCCCATTCTAGAAGGACCGGACGTCTGCTGCCTGCAAGGCGCAAGAAAAGTGATAGCGCAAGAATCGGAAACGAAAAGGACTCGATATCGAATTTGAATCCCAGCCAGGCGATCAGCCAGCTGTCGAACGTCGTACCAAGATTGGCGCCCAAGGACAATGCCAGGGCGCTCCGTATGGGAAGTATCCCTGCACCTACGAACGAAAGGGTGATGAGCAGGACAACTGAACTGCTTTGTAAAAAAGCAGTCACAACAGCACCGCCGAACACCGCTCGCACCGGTTGAGAGGTCTGCCGAAAAAGGAATTTCTTGAATGAGCGTCCGGCAAGACCTTTAACGGACGACTCTATGCCACTGACGGCATAGAGGAACAACGCCAGTCCTGCCAGAAAGGTCCACACTCCTTGATTCAACATGCACCGCAAGGTAGGTGGTTCATCCGTGATGAAGCGATGACGGAAGTCACCCCAGTAATTCCGGCAAACGTTTCAACGCTTCCGGAATGCCAGAGGGCGATTTGCCACCGGCTGTCGCATAAAACGGCTGCCCTCCTCCTCCACCTTGAACGGCTTTGGCAAGATCACGTATGATGGCTGTCGCATTGAATTTTCTGTCTTGGACCAGTTGATCGGAAATGATCAACGACAGGTGGGCTTTGCCATCGATTTCAGCTGCAGCCAAAAAGATCAGGTCGTTGAACTGTGCTTTCAATTCGAACGATAGATTCTTGATTGCATCCGCTGAAGGCAAATCGACTTTTTCTGCAATCAAGCGGATACCGTCCTTCACAGCTGCTTTTGCAATGAGAGAGGCCTTCAGTTGACGCGCCTTATCGGCCACCAGGGCTTCCACCTGCGCCATAAGTGCAGTGTTTTCATTCAATACCTGCTGGATTTTTTCCAATACATCCTTGGGCTGCTTCAAGGTTTCCCGGATCTGTTCCAACATGCTGATCGCCTCATTGAAATGACGTTCGGCATTGATCGCGGTGATGGCCTCTATCCTGCGCACACCTGCAGCAACGGCTCCCTCCGAAACGATCTTGAAAAGTCCGATGTGACCTGTGGCAGGCACATGCGTACCTCCGCATAATTCGCGCGAGAAGGAAGGATCGAATGTGATGACCCGAACAAACTCGCCGTACTTCTCTCCGAACAAAGCTGTCGCACCCATCTCCGTCGCCTTCTGAATCGGAACATTGCGTTGTTCATCCAACGGAATATCCTGACGGATGCGCTCATTGACAATTCGTTCGATGCGTGCTATTTCTTCATCGGTGACCTTGGCGAAATGAGAAAAGTCGAACCGGGTGGCTTCTTCATTCACCAGTGATCCCTTTTGATTCACGTGTGTCCCCAGCACTTCTTTCAAAGCACTGTGCATAAGGTGTGTCGCACTGTGGTTGCTGCTGATGGACGTCCGTCGAACCGAGTCTACTTTGGCATGAAAAACCGAAGCGGGCTCCTTGGGTAACTTGTCGCAAAAATGGACGATCAGATTGTTCTCCTTCTTGGTATCGACGATACGGATGCTCTCACCTGCATTGGAAATGCTTCCGGTATCACCGACTTGTCCGCCACTCTCTGCGTAGAACGGGGTCTTGTTCAAAACGATCTGATAGAGCGATTTGCCCTTGGTGGTCACCTTGCGGTACTTGATGATCTCGGCTTGACATTCGAGTTGGTCATATCCGACAAACTCCACATCCTCATCGCCTGACTTCACCATCATCCAATCTTCGGTGTCAACAGCCGCAGCTGAACGCGAACGCTCCTTTTGATCATTGAGACATTTGGAAAAGCCATCCATGTCCACATCCATACCCTTTTCTCTGGCCATCAACTGTGTCAGATCGATGGGGAAGCCGAACGTATCATAAAGCTCGAAAGCGAATTCACCCGAGACCGATCCGCCTTTGTAGTCTTCAAAACGTCGTATCCCTGTCTCCAACGTACGCAGAAAAGCCGTCTCCTCCTCTTGAATGACTCGCATGACGAAATCCTGTTGCGCTTTCAGTTCAGGGAAAATACCGTCGAATTGTTCAGCGAGAATAGGAACCAGTTTGTTCAGGAAAGGCTCCTTGAGATCCAGGAAGGTGAAACCGTATCGGACAGCACGGCGAAGGATCCGTCGTATCACATAGCCGGCCTTGTTGTTGGAGGGCAATTGCCCGTCAGCAATAGCAAAAGAAATGGCCCGGACGTGATCGGACATCACACGCATGGCGATGTCTGTCTTTTCAGCCACTCCGTATTTCACGCCGCTGCGCGCAGCGATATACTGTATCAAAGGCTGGAAAACATCCGTGTCGTAATTGGATCGTTTGCCTTGCAATGCCATGCACAAACGCTCGAAACCCATTCCTGTATCGACATGGCGTGCAGGAAGCGGCTCCAAGGAACCATCCGCCTTTCGATTGAATTCCATGAAGACGTTGTTCCAAATCTCGATCACTTGAGGATGTCCCGAGTTCACTACGTCCTTCCCGTCCACCTTGCCCCTCTCTTCCTCCGAACGAAGATCGATATGGACTTCCGTGCACGGACCGCATGGACCACTATCGCCCATCTCCCAAAAATTGTCTTTTTTATTTCCGCGGAGAATGCGGTCTTCTGCGATCAGCCCTTTCCAGCAATCATAACTTTCCTGGTCGAAAGCCAACTTCTCCTTGTCATCTCCTTCGAACACGGTCACATACAACCGGCCTTTGTCCATCTTATAGACATCCGTCAATAATTCCCAGCACCATGCGATAGCCTCTTGTTTGAAGTAATCGCCGAACGACCAATTCCCCAGCATCTCGAACATGGTGTGATGATAGGTGTCGATTCCGACCTCTTCCAAGTCGTTATGTTTGCCGGATACACGCAGACATTTCTGTGTATTGGCGATGCGCTTGTACTTGATCGGGGCATTTCCAAGGAAAAGGTCCTTGAATTGATTCATGCCCGCATTGGTGAACATCAAGGTGGGATCGTTTTTCACCACCATAGGAGCTGAAGAGACGATCTGATGCCCTTTAGTGCGGAAAAACTCAAGAAAAGCTGTGCGTATGTCGCGCGATGTCATTGGTTTCCAAGTTGATTGGGTAAAACAAAGAAGGCGGCTTATCTTTGCGCCACCAAGTGCGAAGATAAGTCTTCTTCGACGATGTAAAGGCTCATGGCCAAAGTCAAATATCACTTCAACACCTCCACGCTCAAATACGAGCGGATCGTCATCAGCTGGAAGAAACGCCTGCTGCGTGTATTCGGCTGGCTTTCCAGTGCCGTCGTGTTCGGCGCTGTGATCATGGTTTTCGCCTACAACCTGTTCGACTCTCCGAAAGAAAAACAGCTTCGCCGTCAGCTGGAAGAAACCACCTACCAGTTGGAGCTACTCAAGCAACGTACCGACCAGGTCGCAACCGTCCTTCGGGACATTCAGGAGCGGGACAATACCATCTACCGGGTCATTTTTGAAGCAGAACCCATCCCGGCTGCCATCCGGGAGGCTGGCTACGGAGGCGCAGATCGCTATCGCTCGATGCGCGATTACTATAATTCGGATCTGCTGGTGGATGTCACCAAACGCGTCGACCGGCTTTCCAAGCAGTTGTATGTACAGTCCAAATCCTTCGACGAGGTGTGGGATATGGCCAAGAACAAATCACAGATGCTCGCCTCGATTCCGGCCATTCAACCCGTAGCAAACAAAGACCTGCGTCGAGTGGCTTCGGGATACGGACTACGCATACATCCCATCTACAAGACGGAAAAGATGCATACCGGCATGGATTTCACTGCGCCCGTAGGAACCGAAATCCGAGCAACAGGCAACGGTATTGTCGCCAAAGTGGAATACAACGGTCGTGGCTATGGAAACAATGTGGTCATCCGTCATGGCTTCGGCTACGAAACGCTCTATGGCCACATGAGCAGAATGGCGGTCCGGCCCGGACAAAAAATCAATCGTGGAGATGTGATCGGTTATGTCGGGAATTCCGGCACATCGACCGGCCCTCACCTTCACTACGAAGTCCATCGCAGCGGAAATCCTGTCAACCCGATCAATTTCTATTACAACGACCTTTCACCTGAAGAATACGAACAGCTTGTAGAGATCTCATCCAAAGCCGGCCAATCTTTCGATTGAGTACTTGGACGAATCACCGTGGACTGTTCATAAGTGACTAATACCCTGATTGGAAAAACCCTCCGTTGTCCTATCTTAGTAACCGACAAGCATCCCTGAAAATGCCGTACAAAGAGAAAGAAATCGAAAAGCTCTACTACACCATCGGTGAAGTGGCAGCCATGTTCGGTGTGAACACCTCTCACATCCGCTTCTGGTCCAACGAATTCGATGTGATCCGCCCTGCCACCAATAAGAAGGGCAATCGTTTGTACACCCGTGATGACATCGAGAACTTCCGCAAGATTTATCATCTCGTAAAGGAAAAAGGCTTCACGCTGCGCGGTGCCAAAACCGAATTGAAGGACAAGCGTCAGCGTGTGATGGCTGAAGAAGCTGGACTCGCCTTACCTACCGCAGATGTGCTCGTCAGCGAACCTGAAATCACATTTGACGAGATGCCAGCAGCCTCCATCCCGACTTCCGCTCCGATTGATCGCGAGGCCGCTCTGCCTGCACTCGGAAGGTTATACAACGGTGATTATGTCGACAGACTCGCCATCCGGAGTTCTTTGGAGAAAATCCGCACCAACCTGGTCGAACTTCGTAACGAGGTTGATCGAATAGTCTGATTCCTACAATACCAAAACTTTTAGGCCCGCTATTGCGGGCTTTTTTATTTTTGATGCCCATGAAGATCCGCTCAATTTCCCTTTCGCTGCTTTTCCTGTTCCACTTCGCCAATGGCCGACAAGGAATGTGGCAACCCACGCTGCTGGAAAAACTCAATGCGGAGGAGATGCGAAAGCTCGGATTGGAGATTCCGGTCAGCTCCATTTTCACCGATGACAGTACCGGATTCAATGCTGCTGTGGTACAGTTCGGAGGAGGATGCACAGGCGAGGTCGTATCGGACAGCGGCTTGATTTTCACCAACCACCATTGTGGCTTCAGTCAGGTACAGGCATTGAGCTCTCTGGAGCACAACTACCTGAAGGATGGCTACTGGGCTTCCAGCCGACAGCAAGAGCTGCCTTGCCCGGGACTTACTGTCACCTTCGTCAGGGATATTCGGGATGTGACAAGCAGTTTCAAATCACGCGGCATTGACACGTTGAATGAGACCGCACGCGAGAAGATGGTCAAGTTCTTGTCTGACAGCCTGGAAAAAGCGAACTCGCAAGGCACTCGCTTCAACACATTGGTCCGACCATTCTTCGGCGGTAATCAATACCAGTTATTCATCACGGAAGTGTATCGTGATGTCCGACTTGTAGGAACTCCACCTTCCTACATCGGAAATTTCGGTGAGGAAACCGATAACTGGCGTTGGCCTCGCCACACAGGCGACTTCATGGTTTTCCGTATTTACGCCGGGGCGGACAATCGTCCGGCCGATTTTTCGACCAGCAACCGGCCCTATGTTCCTGGCAGAAGCCTGCGTATCCATGCAGGTGGCATGACGGAAGGAGCATTCACTTTCGTGTACGGATTCCCCGGCCGCACCCAGCAATTCCTGCCTTCTTCCTCCTTGAAGTTGATCGTGAATCAGACCAATCCTGTCAGGATTTCACTTCGCGATATCAGGATGGACATCTGGAACCAACGGATGTCCGAGAACGATACCATCCGATTGAAATACGCTGGAAAGTTCCGCTCGTTGGCCAATTCATATAAAAAATGGAAAGGCGAACTGGAAGGACTGGATCGTGCTGATGCCATCGCATCCAAATGTTCATACGAAGAGAAATTCACAGCATGGGCTGCATCCGGACATCCTGACTACGCAGGATTGGTGACATCGCTCAATGGCTGTGTAGACAGCAGTGCTTCCATCAGTTTAGCGAATGATTATTTTACGGAAGGCCTTAATGGAATCGAATTGATTGCAATGGCAAGCCGATTGCGTCCTGTCATGGAAGCCTACCGATCCACCCCTGATGACAACGCCAAGTTGAAATCCCTCGCTGATAAAGTCCGGACCGATCTGGAAGGCCTCTACCGGAATTACGATGCTTCTGTTGATCGTGCCGCCGCAACAAGGATACTTGAGGTTTGCGATATGCACCTCGAAAAAGACATGAGGCCTGCTTTTCTTGATCAATACCATCAAAACAAACAGAAGTATATCAAGAAGCTGTTTGAAAGCGCTTTTCTGGCAGACAAGGATCGGCTATTCAATCTCTTTGAAAAGCCCGATCAGGCTTCCTTCAAAAAACTAAGCAAGGACCCAGCATGGATCGCAGCCGATGAGCTGTACAATACAAGAACGAAGAAACTGGAACCTGAGCTGAATGCATTCAACGAGCGAATAAACCGGATGATGCGACGGTATATTGCCGGTCAGTTGGAGCTGAACGATTCAAATCCTGTCGCTCCTGACGCGAATTCCACTTTAAGGGTTTCCTATGGAAAAGTGGAATCCATGTCGCCAGCAGATGGCACTCGATACGATTGGTATACCACATCGGACGGCATCATCGAAAAATGGAATAGCGGGCAGGAAGATTATGCAGCCGACTCCTCCTTCATCGACCTGTTGAAGGAAAAGGAATTCGGGCGCTACGCTTCCGACGGAAAACTGCATACCGCTTTCATCGCCTCCAACCACACGACTGGAGGCAACTCAGGCAGTCCGGTAATGGACAGCAAGGGAAGACTGATCGGTATCAATTTCGACCGGATCTGGGAAGGCGTGATGAGCGACTTGTATTTCGATGGACGCCTGAGCAGGAATATAGCTGTCGACATACGGTATGTACTATACGTGATCGACCGGGTCGGGAATGCAAAATGGCTGTTCGATGAAATGAAGGTGGATTGGTGATAGGATCACCAATATTCGCCTTTCATCAGGTAATCCTGCACATAATCCTGGATTCCGTCTTCCAGCGAGGTGAATGCGCGTTCATAGCCGATCGAGCGTAGCTTGGACATATCCGCCTCCGTGAAATACTGGTATTTGTCGCGTATATCGATTGGCGTGTCGACGAATTCGATTTGCTCGTTCGCACCCATGGCACGGAATGTATTTCTTGCCAAGTCTAGAAAGGTCCTGGCTCGTCCTGATCCAAGATTGTAAAGTCCGCTGTCTTTGCGATGATGCAACAGGAAACAGCATACATCCACCACATCCTTGACGTAAACGAAATCACGCAATTGTTCACCATCTTTGAAATCAGGGCGATGTGAGCGGAACAACCGCATGTTACCCTGCGTGCGGATCTGGTTGAAGGCATGGAATACCACCGAAGCCATACGACCTTTGTGGAATTCATTCGGACCATAGACATTGAAGAATTTCAATCCAGCCCAGAAGTAAGGCGAGCGCTCCCTTGAAAGCACCCACTTGTCAAAATCATTTTTGGAGTCGCCGTATGGATTCAACGGCTTGAGCAAGTCAACCGTTGCATGGTTATCGATATAGCCGTGCTCTCCTCCACCGTAGGTGGCTGCTGATGACGCATAGACCAATGGCAATCCGTATTTTACACAGGCATTCCAAATGGCTTGGGAGTAGCCTAGATTCAATTCGTCGAAAATCTCTTTTCTGAACTCGGTCGTATCCGTCCGTGCACCGAGATGAAAGATGAATTGGACAAAACGATGCTCTTGATGTAACCAATCGAAGAAGCCGCGTCGATCAACCTGAGAGGTGAATTTCTTACCGGCAAGATTGCCGTGCTTTTCAGGACGAGAGAAATCATCGACTAGCACCAAATCGGTAAAACCCTCGTCGTTCAAACGCTTTACCAAACAACTGCCTATGAAGCCGGCTGCACCGGTAACAACAATCATGACACGGATCGATTTGAGAACAAAGTTACCGAATTAGGCGTGAACCTCTGACGCGTTAGGAACAAACAGCGGCTCCATGGGCACTGCCCTGCCAGCATCAAGCTGTCGAACACTTTCCAAAAAGAAGCGGATGGCCGAGCGGCCTGTTTCGCCCAAGTTCAGGGAATAATCATTTACATAAAGCCCGATATGATTGCGCCTGACTTCAGGATCCATTTCCTGCGCATGCAATTCGATGAAGGCGGCAGCGTCTGAGGGATTGTTCCACGCATGCTGGAGACTCTGCGCAACCAGCCGATCGACCTGTCGACGCACACCCTCATCCAAAGCACGTTGTATTGCAATGCCACCTAACGGAATCGGTCGAGCATATCGTTCTTCCCAAGAATTGCCAAGATCAACCACCTTCTCCAACCCGCGTTCGGCATAGGTGAAACGGTTTTCATGGATGATCACACCTGCATCGACTTCGCCCGAAAGCACCGCATCTTCGATCTCCGAAAAAAGATACTCCCTTCTATCGGTCACTTCAGGATGAAACAAGGAGAACAGGAAACTAGCCGTGGTATTCACTCCCGGGATAGCAACACGCTGTATTTTCTCGGTTTCAGGTCGTTTAATGAGCAAAGGCCCGACGCCGAAACCCAAGGCACTTCCAGCATTCAGCAATTGATAGTCAACAGAACAATCATGAAATGCACGCACACTCACTTTCGTGATATCCAATGCGGAAGCCAATGCAAGTCGGTTCAGCGCTTCCACGTCATCGATCACCGGTTCAAACCGAAGCTTACCTGTCGGAATCCTACCGTTGACCAACGCATCGAAAATGAAGGTATCGTTCGGACACGGCGAAAAACCGATCGTCAACGAAATAGTGCCGTCGTCGTGAATTCTCATGATGGCAGACTTTGCAGATAATCATTCACCGCATCCGCAAGTGCATGAAGCGCACCGGGGATATTCCAGTCAGCACGGTTCCTTCGTTCTACCCGGTTGGAGATGGCACGTATCTGAAGACATGGCACATGCTCCTTGTTGCAGACATAATAAAATGAGGCGCCCTCCATGGATTCCACCTGAGCAGGGGCACGCTGTAATGCTAAAGCAATAGAGGCATCTTCGCCATGAACCCTGCTTACCGTAATTCCTTTTACGGCCGGCAAGGAACCTATTGGCCCGGGGAATTCAGGCGATACATGGACCGTTGAAACCAATCCGAGACGATCAGCAGGAATGAACTCAGTGCCATCCTCTGCTCCCAATTCGTAGAAACAGTCGGAAACGACGGCTACGACAGAGCACAATGGCAGTGCCGGATCGAATGAGCCCGCAATACCGACGTTCAGAATCAAATCGAATTTCTCTTCCGAAAGCCTCTTGGTAAGTGCATGCGTGAAGGCGGTCATACCCACCCCGGCAATCAACGTGCTTAAATGTCTGTTCCCAAAGCCGGAGCCGATCCTGTCAAGAACGGGCTGAACCTCAGCGGCGGTAGCGGCGACCAAAAGGACTTTCATTTCACAAAATTACCTAATCGGACTGAAGAAAGTGGACGTAAAGAGACATCCCCTTCCCATAAGGTCGACACCTGTAGAATACCTACCTTTGCCAAATGATGCATATTACAAGAAAAGAATCGTTCTGCGCGGCACATAAAGTCAGCCGACCTGATTGGTCGGCAGAGAAAAATCTGGAAGTATTCGGAAAGTGCAGCAACCCGAACTGGCATGGTCACAACTATACGATTTGGGTCACGGTGAAAGGCGATGTGAATCCCGAGACGGGTTTCGTAGCCAACTTGGCTGAAATCAGCCAGATCATCAAGTCGCGTGTGTTGGACAAGGTGGACCACAAGAATCTGGATCTGGATGTCGACTTCATGAAAGGCAAAATCAGCTCCACTGAAACACTTGCTATCGCTTGTTGGGACCAGCTGAAATCCCCTATTGAAGCACTTGGTTGCAGCCTGCACTCCATCCGCCTGCAAGAGACGGAAAAGAACTACGTGGAATATTTCGGTTAATCCAAAAAAGACTACCATGGTGGACACACGCATGATGGAAGAAAACGAGATGGACGGTTACGAGAAGATCGATAAGTACAATCCGCTGAAAGTGGAAAAGGTCTCGTACAATTACAGGGAGATCATCCAGACGCTGGGAGAAGACCCCATGCGCGAGGGGTTATTGAAGACGCCGGAACGCGCTGCCAAGGCGATGCAATTCCTCACCCATGGGTATGACCTGGACCCGGCAGGCATCCTTCGCTCAGCACTTTTCCACGACGATTACAAACAAATGGTGATCGTCAAGGATATCGAAATCTATTCGCTGTGCGAACACCACCTGTTGCCCTTTTTCGGCAAGGCGCATGTCGCTTACATACCGAACGGAAAAATCGTCGGGTTGAGCAAGATCCCCCGGATAGTCGATGCTTTCGCACGAAGGTTACAGGTTCAGGAACGCCTCACCACTCAGATCAGGGACTGCATCCAGGATACTTTGCAGCCACTTGGCGTGGCGGTTGTCATTGAAGCCCGGCACCTGTGTATGCTCATGAGAGGCATCCAAAAGCAGAATTCCGTTGCCACTTCGTCAGCTTTCACCGGTGAATTCGAAAATGAAAAGACCCGATCCGAATTCATTCGCCTCATATCTGCCAATCTTTCATGAAACCCGAAAGGCAGGATTTTTGTTAAAGTACATCCATTCACAAAAGCTATATTTGACCTAATCATCATCTAAAAATGGAAAACACCAATTTCAACGTGAATGCTTGGCAGCAACAAACCGCAAGCACTCCCACCGTGTCTAAAACCTTCATGGCCGGCGTATTCTCCTGGATGGGCGTCGCGTTGGGCATTTCAGCCCTGACTGCCTACATCTTCGGAACCGACATGAGCTACATGAGTTACCTTGTCAATGAGCAAAGCGGCGGCCTCTCCGGACTCGGATACGTCGTGATGTTCGCGCCGATCGGCTTCGTATTGTTGATGAGTTTCGGATTTCACAAACTTTCATCCACTGCACTGACGGCCTTGTTCCTCGTTTACTCGGTCATCATGGGCATGAGCCTCAGCTTCATTTTCCTTGCCTACACCATGGGCTCAATCGCTGGTGTATTCATCACCTCTGCCGCCATGTTCGGTGTGATGGCGCTTTTGGGTTATACCACCAATACCGACCTGACCAAGATGGGTTCGATCCTGATGATGGCGCTGATCGGAATCATCATCGCTTCTTTGGTCAACATGTTCTTGAAAAGCGACGGAATGGGCTTTATCATCAGTATCGTTTCCGTGATCATTTTCACGGGACTCACGGCGTACGATGTACAGAAACTGAAAAACATCGGTTCTGGTGTAGAATACGGATCAGAGGCTACAGCCAAGTTGAGCATCCTCGGTGCACTCACATTGTACCTGGATTTCATCAACCTCTTCCTGGCGCTGCTCCGCTTGTTCGGGAATCGCCGCGACTGAGTTATATCAAAACAATCACTTCCAAAAGCCCGGTCTCCGGGCTTTTTCTTTATTCAGGCAGCCTGCATTTTTCATAATTTTGGAACCCAATGTCAAATCGATGAAAACAGCATATCTATTCCCCGGACAAGGCTCTCAATTCCCAGGAATGGGCAAAGACTTGTTCGACCAGCACCCGGCTGCCCGCCAACTTTTCGAAAGGGCCAATGAAATTCTTGGTTTCGACATCACGACCATCATGTTCAGTGGCACCGAAGAAGAATTAAAGCAGACAAAAGTCACACAACCTGCTATTTTCCTGCATTCGGTCATCATGGCAGATTGCTTAGGTGACACCTTCCGTCCCGACATGGTAGCAGGACACTCATTGGGCGAATTCTCTGCCTTGGTCGCCGCCAAAGCGCTGTCATTCGAGGATGGTCTATCCCTAGTGAAGGCCCGAGCATTCGCTATGCAGAAAGCATGCGAAATCCGGCCTTCTACGATGGCTGCGGTGTTGAATCTCGACGACGAAACGGTGGAACGGATATGTGCGGAAATCACCGCATCCGGACAAACCGTCGTTTCTGCCAACTATAATTGCCCCGGTCAATTGGTCATCTCCGGATCGGTAGAGGGAGTGAACATCGCTTGCGAAAAGATGAAAGAAGCCGGAGCCAAGCGCGCACTCGTCCTACCTGTTGGGGGTGCATTTCATTCTCCACTGATGGAGCCCGCACGTGCTGAACTGGCTTCTGCCATCGCTGCAGCAATCATCCATCCACCCGTTTGTCCCATCTATCAAAATGTGAATGCGCTTCCGACCAGTGATACCGGAATCATCCGTGAGAATCTGGTTGCACAATTGACTGGCCCTGTCAGATGGACGCAAACCATCAGGAACATGGTAACGGATGGAGCCACCCGGTTCATTGAAGTCGGGCCTGGAAAAGTGCTGCAGGGACTCGTGAAGAAAATCGAGAAAGAAGCGGAAGCGCTTTCAGCCTGAATTCAAGGATAATTCCATCGAGATGGAGTTTTCACAGTGGCATGTTCCACGTTTTTATTATTTTGACTGCTGATCCAATGAAAAGAAGTCCGTGGCGCTGCTGAACTCGATTCTGACTTGGTGGATGAAGAAAAGAATCCACCAAATCGAATTGTTCCTGAAATATCCCGAAGAGGTACAACAGGAATGGTTCCGGCGTCTTATTGATACGGCACGTCATACGGAATGGGGAGAGAAGTACGATTATAAATCGATTTATTCTGTCAATGACTTCAAGGAGCGGGTCCCGGTTCAGAATTACGACTCCTTGAAACCTTATATCGACCGTTTGATGCTGGGTGAACAGAACCTGTTGTGGCCCACTGAAGTCAAATGGTTCGCCAAGTCGTCAGGAACCACCGCCGGAAAAAGCAAGTTCATTCCAGTCAGCCCTGAGGCCATGGAGGAATGTCACTACAAAGGCGGCAAAGACCTCCTTTCCATCTATTGCAATCTCAATCCTGAAACGAAGATTTTTACTGGGAAAGGATTGACCATGGGTGGTAGTCATCATGCTCACGAAAGCGGAGCAGACACTTCTTATGGCGACATATCAGCAGTGCTCATGCAGAATCTCCCCTTCTGGGCCCAGATGATCAGAACACCTGAACTGTCCATCGCGTTGATGGACAAATGGGAAGATAAAATTGAACGGATCGTCGCCTCTACCGTCCAGGAGAACGTCACTTCCATCAGCGGTGTGCCGACGTGGACATTGGTCATGGCAAGACGTGCATTGGAAGTCACGGGTAAAAAGAACCTCTTGGAAATATGGCCTAATCTGGAACTCTTCATACACGGCGCAGTCAGTTTCACACCCTACAGGGAGCAGTTCCGTGAACTGATTCCTTCAGAGAGTTTCAACTATCTGGAAACATACAATGCTTCCGAAGGGTTCTTTGGCATCCAAGACAGGCTTCGCAGTGAAGACATGCTGCTGATGCTTGATTACGGTGTCTTTTACGAATTCATGCCTATGGAGGAATACGGGAAAGAACACCCTAAAACGGTGGGGCTGGATCAGGTTCAGTTGGGAAAAAACTATGCTTTGGTCATTTCAACGAATGCCGGACTTTGGCGCTATCTCATAGGCGATACGATACGATTCACCGAACGAAACCCTTACAGATTCAGGATCACAGGACGCACACGTTTATTCATCAACGCTTTCGGGGAAGAAGTCATCATAGAGAATACGGACCGCGCAATCCAAGCCGCTTGTGAAACCACCAGTGCAACCGTGCGGGAGTACATGGTGGCCCCGGTTTATTTTTCCGGTCAAGAAAACGGCGCTCATGAATGGCTGATCGAATTCGAACGCGAGCCGACCGACATGAACGTTTTCACAACCATGCTCGATAATACCTTGAAGTCGCTTAATTCGGATTACGAAGCGAAGCGGTACAAAGACATGGCCTTGCGTATGCCGATCATTCGAACAGCCCCGCATGGTTCATTCTTCGAATGGTTGAAACGGAATGGAAAACTGGGTGGACAACACAAAGTGCCACGTTTGAATAACGACCGTAAGCACCTGGAGGAACTGTTGGAAATCGCTTCTGAAAAAATGGTTCACTCATGAGAACCAGCCGGCTGCTGCTGCTTTTTTTGATCCCTCTTATTGCGTTCCAAACAGGAGGAGAATTTAAACTCCTCTACGGACTGCCTTTTCCGACTGCCCGGTTCATGACTACCGACGCAATCGGAAACCTGTATGTCATTTCGGACAATCAGTTACTGAAGTTTTCTCCGGAAGGCAAACCTCTGCAGAATTATGCAGAAGTAAGAAACGGCGAACTCCGGATGGTGGACGCCTCCAACCCGATGAAGGTGCTGTTGTTTTATCCGGATATGGCCCGACTGGTCGCTTTGGGAACCCAATTCGCACCGCAATCCACCATAGAATTGCGTAACCTGGGTATCTATCAACCCACCTTGGCCTGCAACTCGATAAACGAGGGGTACTGGATCTATGATTTACAAGATTTTCAATTGAAGAAGTTGGATTTGAACCTCCAATTGGTCTTCCAAAGCGGTAATCTTCAACTCCTCACCGGCAAGAAGGTGGTGCCTACAAGTCTGATCGAATACAATCAACGCGTATATCTCAACGACCCGTCCAGTGGCATACTCGTTTTTGATCAATTTGCCGGCTATTACAAGACACTTCCAATACATAATATCAGAAGCATGCAGGGAGTGAAAGATAGATTGTACTGCAACGATGGGGCACACATTGTCGCAATCGATATTCGTCGAGGAGGATCCGATACACTTCTGTTACCCAGCCATCGGCAAATCAAGTTCGGAAGGTTCACCGATAGCCGACTTTATTTATTAACAACAGATTCGCTGAATATTTATTCCTTCTAAATTAGCGACTCGCTTTTAAGAACAAAACTCTACCATAACATGCCATCCAAAACAGTCACTCTTAGGAAGAGCAACTCCAAACCCAAGCCGAAGGCAACTGCTGCAAAAGCAGCCGTCAAATCAGCTGCAGCCCCGAAGAAATCAGCTGAAAAATACGCTCCCACCAAGAAGCAACTCAACCCGCTGCACATCGCGATCGCTGGTAACATCGGAGCTGGCAAAACCACGTTGACTTCCCTGCTTTCCAAGCACCTTAAGTGGGAAGCACACTACGAGGATGTAGATGACAATCCATACCTGAACGATTTTTATGAAGATATGCAGCGTTGGTCTTTCAACCTCCAGATCTACTTTTTGAATTCCCGCTTCGAACAGATTGCCAAAATCCGTCAGGCTGGAAAAACGATCATCCAAGACCGCACGATCTATGAAGATGCAAACATCTTCGCTCCTAACCTGCATGCCATGGGCTTGATGACTACCCGTGACTTCAACAATTACCAGTCGCTTTTCAATGTCATGGCAAAATTCGTTTCTCCTCCAGACCTGCTGATTTACTTGCGTGCCAGTGTTCCTACCCTGGTGAACCAAATCGCGAAGCGCGGCCGGGATTATGAAAACTCTATCCGTATCGACTATCTGAAGCGCCTCAACGAACGATATGAAGCATGGATTTCAACCTATGAGCAAGGTAAATTGCTCATCATCGACGTGGATGACTTGAACTATGCTGAAAATCCGGAAGACCTCGGAAAGGTAATTAACCGGATCAATGCCGAAGTGAACGGCCTTTTCTGATCGACATTCCTACCTAACTAAAAATGCCCCGGTTTTCGGGGCATTTTTGATTTTAGAGGAGCACGTTCTTGAACTGCGCAGCACAATCAACTATTGGCTTCCATGAATCTTTGAAGTTCGTCGATACTGCTGTCGAATGCGAACGCATCGAAAAGTCCATAGTACCTTTCATGATCGATGGTCTTGTCGTAGGTGAATTTAGCCAAAGCCAAGCGGTCTGATTCAAAGTCGAACAGATTCATAAGGCGACGAACCTGAGCGACACTCATCATACGTCCCTTCGTAGCCGAACGAATAATTTCCATTCTCGTGCTGGAAAAGGGCCTGGATGAAGCGGCTGAAATGATCTCATCCAGTTCGGTGTCGGTTATAAGAACCTCCGTATTGAACGCAGGTTGGGAAACCGCGCCTTCCATATCCCAAGGAGCGGGAGTTCCACAGTGATTTTCCACAAAATATCCCTCATAGAAATCATCTTGAACGGAACAGGATGGACGATCCATCAAAATGACTCCTCCATAACCATCTGCTGAAGCGGTGGTGAAGGAACCAGGACGTAAATAAATAGTCGTATTGATGACTGAAGCGCGGGCTGCTCCACAGCTACGCTGACGACAATTTCTCCTATGTCCATAATAAGAACAATTGCTTCTTCGAATGACTTTCAGATCATGATAACCAGGTCGTAAACCTTCGAAATAAACACTCCCTGAATAGAGTCCGGTCATCCTGCCGTCGAGAATCACATCACAATTTCCAAAGCCTCGAAGATTGACACGCAAGGCTGAGGAACCACAATTTCCATTAGCTGCAAAAACGATCATGCTCAACACAACCGTAGCAATGAGTAATCTGTTTTTCATAGTTTTTCCTCCAGAAGTTTAAGTACACGAGGAATCATCCAAATCCTGTGCCACAACACAGGTGGGATGCATGAACAACAGATGAATCCTGAAAGAAGTCCGAATCAGGAATGGAAATCGTATTCGTAACGGGTGCCGAAATGCTTGTCTCTGCCTCCGCGCGACGCATCGATTTCGAATACCTGTTCATTTATCAGCAGGCCTTCCTGATTGTATTCATAGACGTTTTTGCGAAGCATCAGTCCTGATCCGTCCAATAGCTCCTGAGAAATCATTCGGCCCTGTTCATCATAGGCATAACGGGTCACCTTGGAATAGAAATCCTTATAGCGTCTTTCAACCACCCTGCCGGCACTATCGTAATCCGTGTAAACAGCTGAAATGAGTTTTCCATCCGGCTTTTTCTGCTCTGTAGCGATTTCGTTTCCGCTAGAATCAAACCGAATGGTAGTTACGGAACGGATATCACCTGAACCTTCGAAATCCTGCTCGGTGATTTCACCATCTTCGCTTCTGGATATCGAAGACTTTTCAATATTGATCCCGTCGCGGCCTGTACGAGTCCTTAAGGAGAGACTTCCTTTATCATCATACTGATACTCCTCGGAATAATCATAATCGCCCTCCTCGTCATACCGGATCAACGATATGACCCTGTCATCCGCATCGTATGCATACTCCAAGCGTTCTCCTGTATCATCACCATAATAACGGACCTCCTCCACCAATCGTTCCTTGTCATCACGTCTTAACACTCTTCGCTCAGTGACATCGTCGATTGCATAAAGCAAGACATGTTCGATCAACTTGCCTAATGGGGTATAACTGTAATTATTTCGCTCCTCGAGTGTTCCGGTTGAATCGAACTTGGATTCCTCCAACGGATGACCTTGTTCATCCAGTTGAATGACCGATTCAAGATACTCT
>JBJTRB010000209.1:0-10252 GCA_046075925.1 Bacteroidota bacterium
CTTCTAGCAGCATTATCATATCCATGGTCGATCCAAGTTGACGTGCTAAACCGAGAAGCCAGTGCTTCCAACCCTTTTCCAACAACGCCCGGTCGAGAGGTGAAATGCTCCGGAGTATGTATAGCGATCTCGGTTCCTTCCTTATGCAATTCATCCAGGAAAGCGCCGAAGCCCGGCGTCTCCTGAAGAGAACAGGCAGCACCCTTTTCGAAACCACTACGATCCGAATTGGAAACACGATCAGGATTGCAGTAGAAAATCGACTTGGTGGTCGGAATTCTCCTGCCATACAAGCCACGAACTGCAGTAGCTGAAGTCGAAGTATCGGACCCGAACTCGACAGCTCGTTGAGAACGCATCGAAGTGAAATCGGCGTGTTCGGTGAGAATGAAAGTGGCCTGCTTGCCATCGGGAGGAACCAGTAGGAGTGGCTGAAGTCGATCAGGAATCTGTTGGGTGAAGGTGAACTCAGCGCACAAGGAATCTCCGGATTCATAACGACTGCAAGAAGCATCAACGAATGAATTACTGCTACGCTTTAACAACGGCCAATGCAACAAGGGATGGTCACCTGCATAATCGATATTGACCCAGCAAAACCGACTGTCGTTCCGAAATTGGAGCGAGCTGACTTTTTCAGGCCGATACAATGACCATCCTTGATTCTCCGACCGCCATGTCAAACCAAGCCTACCCAACCAATATTCATCAAAGAATCCGGAACGCTGCTCGACATGTGGAGGATAATAGATCGCATCAGGTTCCATCCCTGCATGAAAAACGATCGATTGCCTGAATAACTCCTGCGGTCGAGACAGGATGGATCGGTAAAAGATCTTCAACTCTCCCCCATCGTTGCGCAACCTGAATGAAATACGTGCATCAGGCTTATCCCTGAACGAGAACAGCACCGTTTTATGATCCTCTTCTGCAGAATCACCCATGAAAACCAGATCATCTGAGAATTCAGGTCGGTCTGCTCCCTTCAACTGAGTAACCAATCTGAAATCATCCCATAAGACCTTGCCCAAACCATCCACGATGCGAACAGCTGCATTCACCTTGTCGTATTGCACGGAACATCCATCGGCGGTTGCGACTTCATAAAATTCCCCCTCGGCCACCTCCGACCGTGCTGGTATGGCAGGAAGAAAAGTGGCAACCGGATGCTCCTTGAAAACGAATTCCAAATCATCGGCATCGACTATAGCCGAAGGATCATTGTTCCAGACATAATAACTCACCGAGTATCTCGGTCCTGTAAAAACAGCAGGAATGATTTCCGTTGGCAGCTGCACTGATTTCCATACACCCGGCGAATCCACATAATCAGCCAAGGAGATTCCATTCCAGTATAGCTGATGCTCACCTTCCTGAATGATGGTCACCAGTTGCACATCCGGACGCGGCTTCGATGACCTGACACGAAATGCCATACTACAACTGACAGAATGAATACCGTTGCCCAAAGGGATGGATGCCCGCCAACCTACACCAAAGCGATGCAGGCTATCGGTCCGCCCGAAACGAGCACTATTTTCAGTAACAACGGTGTTAGTGTTCATCCAATAGGATGAATCCGTTGCCAGGTCCTGATCAAAACCTGTGAAATATCTTTTTGACTTAAAAGAAGATGCAAACGAGGACAATGCCGTCGTAAAAAAAACCAGTAAGGTGATCAAACACAATCGGGTCAATGGCATTTTCAGTCCGACATCATCCGGATGCATCAAAAATACCATAAATAACATGTACCCCAGCGAGCAGTTTATTCTCCCGATTGCTTACGGGCTAACTGATCCGCTTTCTTGTTGTCGCCGGTGAGCCGATAGGTACGCACCAGCGTATCCACCACCGCTGCTGACTGCGGATGAAGATCCAGATTCAACTGGAGCAGACGGATTGCATCCTCGTATCGCCTACGTTTCGAAAGTTCATTGGCTAAGAAAGTGATATGCGCCTCGGAAGCCGGATATTCCTTCAACTGAATATCACCATCGTTAAATCCGATGGATGCCGCCAGTCTTGCATATTCGCTGCGGACCACCGCAATGCGAGACATGAACTGGTCGTATGGGATCATATCATCCATAAAGTCCTTTTCATAGGTCGACATGGTCTGCTGTAGATACTCATGTGCTTCAAGTGGACGCATAGCCGACTTGAATTGCCTGAATTCATGCATCAATTTATCGCCTCTCACCAAGTAGACCGTATCACCATCCAGATTGATGAGTTGGTCGAAATTAAGTATCGATGCAAGAGCGATCTGAGAATAATTCTGGGATTCATTCTTGAATCCTCCACAAGTGGTCTGCCAAACCTGCTGGATAAGAGGCACTCCGCCACTTTGCGGATTGATAGCATCAATCACACAGTGCACATTGCCAGCTCCTGCATGATATGCATGTAAGACCAACAGACGAAACCAAAGATCAGTGGTTTGATAAGTAATGTTCCGGGCATCGAGGTAAGCTTTGATGTGGGGGATACAAGCCGTATTGATAAGACGGGAAGCAGCTTTAGCAGCCTTTCTCACATCGGAACGCTCATCGACATACTTCGTCACACGCAAGCCATAACGGCGGGCTACGGAGGGCATCAATTGAAACGGGCCTGATGCCCCGACTGAAGACTTGGTCTTCAATTTTCCCGGGCTCTCGATCAAGAGGATGGTCTGAGCATACCATGGATCACATCCATTTCGTTCGAAGGCATCAACAGCCTCACTGATGAGGGAGAGCGTTTTCTTGACTTCATAAAACTCCCCTTTGCCTGCAGTGACGAACAGGTTCGTTCCCTGCTCCAGGCAGTGGGCCGAACAAAGGCTGTCTTTGTAACAGGTTTTTTCGGACTCGGTTTGATCCAGCCAGGCTGTCCTTGAAACCCGATGTACCGGCTTTCTGCAACTTGCCACATTAATTATGCAGGTGTCACTAGTGAGGTTGATCACTTCTTTCCAGAAGCGCACCTGGGGCAACGTATCCCAACCCTGCTGAAAAAAAACCTGATCGAACTGGAATTGCATACGGACCGTATCATTCCAGGAGACAACGGTTTTAGCCACCAATTGTGACGAGGCCGCAAATGTCGATACGTGGTAAAATGCCACTATCGCCGCCAATACCAGTTGCCGAAACGACTTTTTCATCCGGAATTGCTTACGCGGTCATACTACCAAGGTTCCGAAAAAACAGTCGACCGCTTACACTTGATCAGAGTCCCCGAACACGGTCTTTGTGCCGCTTCACCTGCTTAGAAAGAGAATCCATACAAAGATCGGTTGCCTCTTCGAATGTCCGGCACTGTTCACTCACGATGATATCGTTGCCGGGGATGTGAAGTTTGATCTGAACGATCTTGTTTTTGGAATCGCTGGACTTATCCAACTTAAGGAAAACCTCACCGCCGATGATATTATCGTAAAAGGTGATCATCTTATCGACTTTTTCCTGAATGAAATCGATCAACTTGCGGTCAGCATCGAAATGGATGGATTGAACTCGGATCTGCATGGTGTTTCCTCCTTTGGTTTATGCCCTTGGATGGGCGTTCTTATGCACTTCTTTAAGTTTCTCTATCGTGTTGTGCGTGTAGACTTGGGTCGCACTCAGGTTGGCATGTCCTAGCAGCTCCTTCACACTGTTAATATCGGCGCCGTTGTTGAGCATGTGGGTAGCGAAGGTGTGACGCAGAACGTGCGGACTTCGCTTTTCCAGGGTAGTGACTTCACCAAGTCGTTCACTCACTACTCTGTATACGAACTTGGGATAAAGTGGTTTCCCTTTATCGGTCACAAAGAAGCTCTGGGAATGAGCGACTTCCCTATTCCTGGCATTCAAATACTCCATCAGCAGAGGCTTCAACTTCATACTGAACGGAATGATGCGCTCCTTATTGCGCTTGCCAAGTACTTTGAGTTGTGCAGCATACAGGTCGACATCCTTATCCTGTAGTCCGATAAGCTCGGACAATCGCATACCAGTGGCGTACAGCAGTTCCAGTAATAACCTGTCCCTTAATCCGGTCCAGCCCTCGCCGAAATCCACTTCCTGGAAAAGCAGATCGATCTTCTGGCTATCAACGAACACCGGAAGCCGCTTGGAGGTTTTAGGTGCCTGGACCTTGACCAAAGGATTCGCTGTCACCTCCCTGCTTCTTAGCAGGAATTTATAGTAGGTCTTTAGCGATGTGATCTTGCGGTTGATGGATCGCGTGGAAATCCGCTCCTCCATGAGCTGTACGATCCAGGAACGGATGACGCCGTGCTGTACCTCCGCCGGCGAATTTATGCCGTAGACCTTTTCAGCGTAGTCGAAGAATTGCTCCAAGTCGTTCTGATAGGCGACAACGGTGTTAGGCGAAAACCGCTTTTCGAATCGGATGTATTGTAGGAACCGTTGAACTGACATGGTATAAAAAGAAAAGAGGAGCGGACATTTTGTCCACTCCTCTTGTTTTATCTATTCGACCTGATGATCATCCGTTAGGAGATTACTCAGGTAAATATAGCCAAAGTCGGAGGTCAGTCAACAGCAAAATCAAGCTGTTTCTGTCCGCTGCATCATGTCACGATAACGAGCCCTGAGCACTTCCTGGCGACGTGATACAGACTTCTTTTCGAATGTCTGGCGGCGACGCAATTCGCGAATAACACCGGTGCGCTCGAATTTCTTCTTGAATTTCTTCAGCGCCTTGTCGATTGACTCGTTTTCTTTGATTGGTACGATAATCATGTTCAAATCCTCTGTTGGGACGGCAAAAGTAGACTTTTTCCTGATTTTCCCAAAATCATTTGAGCAATTCCCTCGAAATGACGAGTTTTTGGATTTCTGAGGTCCCCTCGCCGATGGTGCACAGCTTGGAATCCCGGTAGAACTTTTCGACTGGAAAGTCCTTGGTGTAGCCGTATCCGCCGAAAATCTGGACTGCATCCGTAGCCACCTGAACGCTGATTTCTGAGGCGTAATATTTAGCGATTGCGCTCTCTTTCGTGCATTTTTTGCCTGAATTCTTTAAAAATGCGGCCTGCAGGGTGAGCAATTCAGCTGCTTCGATCTTGGTGGCCATATCTGCCAATTTGAATCCGATAGCCTGGAATTCTGCAATCGGCTTACCGAACTGCTGACGCTCCTGGGAATACTTCAAGGCTGCCTCGTAAGCTCCTTTTGCAATACCGATTGCAAGCGAGGCGATGGAAATCCGTCCACCATCCAGGACTTTCATCGCCTGAATGAACCCATCGCCGGGCTTTCCAAGCACATTCGCATCAGGAACTACACAATCCTCGAAAACCAACTCAGCGGTTTCGGAGGCCCTCATGCCGAGTTTGTTTTCCTTCTTTCCGGCTTTGAATCCCGGAGTGCCGCGCTCGACAATGAATGCTGTGATTCCGTGCGAGTCAAGCAGATCGCCCGTGCGTGCCAATACGACCGCTACATCACCGGACTTACCATGCGTGATCCAATTCTTGGTTCCGTTGAGAATCCAATTTTCGCCCTCTTTACGTGCCACACAACGCATACGAAGTGCATCACTGCCAGTGTTGGCTTCCGTGAGACCCCATGCCCCTATCCACTTACCCGAAGCAAGCGATGGAAGGTATTTGCGCTTTTGATCCTCGTTGCCGAACTGCAGGATATGTCCGGTGCAAAGTGAATTATGTGCAGCCATCGAAAGCCCGATAGAGCCGCACACTTTGGCAAGCTCGACGATAGCCGTCATGTATTCGAAGTATCCAAGTCCTGCACCACCGTATTCCTCGGGAACCAATACGCCCATTAGTCCCAACTCACCGAGGCTTTTGAATAACTCAATCGGGAAATACTGCGACTCGTCCCATTCCATAAGGTTCGGACGTATGTTCGATTCCGCGAACATGCGAACGGTATCTGCAATGAGCTGTTGATTTTCTGTGGGTGTGAAATCCATGGGGTAATGAAAATTAATAGTCAACTAACGTGAGAATGTCCGTTGCATGACGACGGATAACGTCTTTACCAGGTAGAAAGTTCAATCCTACCAGGAAGGCGAACCCTGCTGTTTCAGCGCCCAACCTTGACACCAACACAGCAGCTGCATCTGCAGTACCTCCGGTCGCAAGCAGGTCGTCGTGTATCAACACACGAGCACCCTTTGGTAGCGCATCTTCGTGTACTTCGATAGCGGCACTTCCATACTCCAACGCATATTCGTGAGAGAGCGTCTTGGCAGGAAGCTTTCCTTTTTTACGGACAGGGACAAACGGAACTCCTAATTTTTGAGCCACAAGCATACCGAACAAAAATCCCCTGCTCTCGATACCCACCACGGCGTCTATTGATCGAGAAGCGAAATGATCGCAGATGGCTTTTGCAATCGAATCACACAGCCGAGGATCCTGTAATACCGGGGTGATATCTTTGAAGAGAATGCCCGGTTTGGGGAAATCCGGAACATCCCGGATGGCATTTCTGATTTGTTGCTCAAGGCCGTTCATACATGCAAAGATAGCAGAGCAGCGCTTTTCAATTTTCCACTGCCAAATACGGTGCAAGTTTACGGAAGTAATCGGGGGTCACCAAAGGAAGTTTCTTTAACTCTTCGACTGAACGGAATGCATGCTGCGCCCGGTACCGGTCAATGTCGCGTGCCAAACGATATCCGACATAAGGGTGAAGACGAAGGGAATCCACCGATGTTGTATTAAGCTGGATTTTCCCAATAGAAGCATTGCTAGCCACGAATAAACGGTCATGGATCAAAAGAAGGAGTGAATCGCTGAAACCATATACTTCTTTCAATTGATCCAATTCATAAAATCCGCCAAGCAGTGCCCTGTATCGCACTATGCGTCCGGCCATGGAAGGTCCGATTCCTCTCAGTCGATCGAAGGCGACGGAGTCAGCCAGATTGATATCGATTTTTTCAGGCACATGCAACGTGTGCTTAGCTGTTTTCACTTCCCTGGCTGGTGGTATATCCACATAAGGAAGCCATTGATCGATCAGCTTTGCAGGAATGACACGAATTTTCCGCAGATCATCCGCCGACTTGAAACACCCTCCCGCAAGCCGATACCTTTTCACCGCTTCAGCTTGTCGCTTCGACAAACCGAGGGAACACCACTCTTCCACAGTACATTGATTTGGATTGAACCGATGCAGGTTGAATGTCCGATCCGTTTTTGAAAATTTCGTCCTTAGACTGTCATTGGACGGTTCATCGAATCGGTATGGTTGCTTTGAACAAGTGAGCAAGGAATCGGCTTGACGGATCAGCTCCAGCCAATCTGCCTTCCGTAATGGCTGGTAATCGTGACGCAGGTAGTGCAGAACGCCTACCTCCAGTGCAATCAACAGGAACAATACGAAAAGCCCTCTACGCTCTCGAAGGGTGAAGGTGAGCCGGTCTTTCCAACGGGGCTGGTAAAAGGAGCGTCGTGTGCTGCGCATGTAACTTGCGCAAGCTAATAACGCTCATAACACGACACCGTTGCTGATAAGCTGGTTCTTGACGATTGTCAATCCCTCTAAAAAATTGCGAGGACGGAAATCCAGTTCACGTTCTGCCTTGCTGATGATGAAACCGGTGACCGGCGGACGTTTGGCAGGCTGATTCAGCTCTGCTGAAGATACCGGCTTTACGAGCGAATGATCCAATCCGAAATAATCGACTACGATCCTTACCATATCCAGGATACACATGGTCTCTCGGCCTGAACAGTGAAAAATACCCTGGCTGCGTCGCAATGCTGCTTCGATACACGCCTCTGCAAGATCTTCAGCCAGTGTCGGAGACCTGAATTGATCATTGATGACATTGATCGGCTTTCCTGCACGCAGATTGTTCAATGCCCACAAAACGACATTGGACCTGCTGTTGTCATCCACTACGCCATAGATGATGATGGTCCTGATGATGGCCCAAGAGTCGCAGGCTGTGATGACTGCTTGCTCCCCGTCCAGTTTGGTTTGCGCATAATGGCTGAGTGGATCCGGTTCATCGGTTTCCACATAAGGACCAGCCTCGCCATTGAACACGAAATCGGTGGATAGGTGGACGAAGTGGCTTTCCACTCTTTTTGCAGCAGTTGCCAGCACCCTGGGAGCATGCACATTCAATTCGATGGCTTCTTCACGGCGCTGCTCGCACGCATCCACATTGGTAAGCGCAGCCGTATTGATGATGGCATCGGGACGATACTTCTCCAGCAACAACTCTACGTTTCTCACATCCCGAATGTCAAGTTCCTCGTATTGGTAACCTGACTTGCTTTTCATTCGGTTAGGACCGATGCCCGTAGAAATACACCTGACATCCTCCCTTTCTGCTAAAGCATAAACGATCTTCTGTCCCAGAAGTCCGTTTGCACCGGTGACCAGAATCGTTTTCATCAATGGAAATGCTCTTTGAACCGTGACACCTGATCCTGAGTGCCGAGCACGAACAATTTAGAATCGGTCAGCATGACCGTATCCGGATCCGGATTGATGATATATTCCCCATCGGCCTTCTTCATGCCGATGATATTGGCGCCTGTCTTGTTACGGACTGCCAACTCCTTGATGGAACGATTGTGCATGGAGGCAGGCAGATAACTGCATTGTATCTCTTCAAGTCGGATGTTCAAATCACCAGTGATATGGTCGATGAATTCCAACACGTCCGGCTTGGTGATAAGCGCTGCCATATGCGTACCGCCAATCTTATCGGGCAGAATCACGTTATCGGCACCGGCACGTTTCAGCTTGTGTTCGGAAGCGTCGTCGCTCGCTCTGCTCACGATCTTCAATTTAGGATTACGATCACGCGCAGTAAGCACCACAAACACATTCGCTGCATCACTTGGCAATGCGGAGATGATGGCTTTAGCCCGATCGATTCCCGCATCGATCAACGCCTCGTCGCTGGTTGCATCTCCTTCGATGAAAAGAGTGCCACCCTCCTGCCTCAGCAATTCGATTACGGAAGGGTTCGATTCGATCGCTACGAACTGGAGGTTGCCGGAGCGTAGCTGCTCACACGCCTGCTGGCCATTGCGGCCGTAGCCGCACACGATCACATGACCGTCAAGTTTGTTGATCTCTTTGTTCACTTTGTATCGTTTGAAATAGAGTTGGAATTCGCCTTCGATGATGTAACGGGTGATTACAGAAAGCGCGTATGCGAAACTGCCCAGACTGAAAAGGATAAGGAAGGAAGTGAAGATCTTTCCGGAAACATCCAAATCATACACTTCTCTATACCCGACCGTGCCGACCGTAAGTACGGTCATGTATACGGCATCCAGCAACGGATAGTCCTCCAGCAGCCAATATCCCGATACGCCTACCAGCAATACAAGGATGATCAGGCCGATCGCCCAGTACAGTTTTCTGAAATAACGGATGTTCGCCCGGAGCAATTGTATGCGCACCCTAGTCATGTCAGCAAGATAAAATGCAACTGCAAGCGAAGTCCTGCTATCAGCATAAAGATATCAGTAAACTTATTTCAACAACAAGATCCAGACTCCTCTGCCATGTGTGGCCGCTGCCAGCGTTCTGGAGACAGGATCAATATCAAGGTCGGCTACGAGCACCGGATCCATTTCTCCATTGAAATCTATCCATTGGCTGCTGCCGGACGCACATTTGAAAACACCTTGATGAGTGCCTGCGTATAGGTCGGACTTGCCGTCCATACTATCGAACAACAAGGCATTCACATCCGCATCAGCAGGCATGCCCATTGAAAAGTCCACCCATTCACTGCTATTTCCAGCAAAATACCGCATTGCCTTGGTCTTGGATCCTCCGCGAAAACCTACAACGACTTCTAGCGGATCAGCTGGATTGACCGCCAAGGCGGATATTCCGGCCCATGCAGCACCTTTGAGTCCTTTTGATATATCCGTCCAAGAGTATCCTCTGTCCTGGCTCCTGAATAATTTTCCAGCTACGTTATCGGACCATGAAGGGCCTGCAAATGCACAATACATCACCTTTTCATCTGAAGGGGCAACTGCTATTGCGCATATCGTACCTGATCCTGGAACATTCAGCGGAACCCAGGAGATACCTCCGTCTTCGGACAAGAACAGGTCCTGATATCCCGTCAACAACTTCTCACCCGTATTCCCAACCCTCACACATGGTCTGAGGTATTCTGCTTTCGCACCACGTTGAGGCGAGGACGTTCGCCAAGTCAGGCCGCCATCCTTGGAGTAATGCAAGAGGTTGTTGTTACCATCATTGGCAAACATCTCCCGCGGCTTATCTTGAAGGATAAG
>JBJTRB010000210.1:0-2015 GCA_046075925.1 Bacteroidota bacterium
TGTCCATCACGTTCCTGGCAGGACTTATTTTCTACTACTCGCAGAGGTACTCCGTTCTGGTATCGGATCCATCGGATGCCATTTCAGGCGATGCCGTAATCGTCCTTGAGTTCAAAGGCGGAAAAAATCTTTTTGAAAAAATCTCCAAATCATCTGCCTGGAAAGCGATGGATGATGATCCCGCAATTGCAGGCACTACAGACGACCTGAAGCGGTTGGACTCTGTGTTTTCATTGGATGAAACGGCAGCTCGATTATGGAACGAATCGAATTGCATCCTATCCTGGCATCCAAGCGGCAACCGTAGCGGAGCCTGGTTGCTTTGCACGAATCTGCCACAAGGAATGAACAGCAACTCGGCGGTTAGCATCATGACGACCATTGCCGGACCCAAGGACTGGACAGTCAGAGAATACGAAGATGTCAAGATCCACGAGTCGGCTCAGGGAAAAGGGTTTTGCTACTACGTTTCGAAAGGCATATTCGCTTGCAGCAGATCCGCAGTAGTGCTTGAAAACTCCATCCGTCACTTAAGCAAAGGCGTACCATTACGCAGTCAAGAGGCATTCAACTCCATCCGTAAGCGACCCGAGATCTCAGGTGACCTGAAGATGTACATCGACCTGCCCGCACTGAGAGAATATTGGAGCGGGCGGATTACAGAAAGAGGCAAACGCTTTGCCGACATGATTGCACGTACTGGAACTTGGATCGGCGGTGAACTCGCACTTGAAAACACAAGCATCGGACTGGATGGCACTACTACTGTTGCCGAAACCTCCGATTTACTGGCGATTCTCAGGCCAAGTAATACGGAGAGCTCGCTACTCCGTTGGTTACCTGAACAGACAGCCTGGATGGTCTGGTTCCCATTCGAGCAGGGAACAACATGGAAACGGCTTCAAGCCAACAAATCGTTCTTCCTGGTTCCACAAAGTCGTCAAGCAGAATTGGATTCGCTGAAAAAATCCCTTGAATCAGGAATTCCAAAACAGCTTTTGGATAGCGCGTCAGGAGAGTTCTGTCTTTTCATCACGGAGGCATTGACACCGGAATTGGAAAATAATATTTTCCTGGCGCTGCACTTGAAAGACCCTTCGGGCTTCAAACGCTTCATCACTTCAACAGGAAAAAGCTCCAAGAAATCGACATCCGATTCTTTCCAGGATACGACAATCGAATTGGCTGATAAAAACATCACGCCGGTATGGTTCGGAGAAATCGCTCGGGGAATCCATCGCACCGCTGTTGCGATTTCCGGTAACACCATCGTGTTCGGCAATCAAGCTGCTGCCCTGTCCTCCATGATTCAAAAGAAAAAAAACGAAAACAGACTCTTTGCCAATCCGGTATTCCGAAACACAGTAATCGGCGCAGGAAAGGATGCAGTGCTCATGACCTATGCTACCATGAGCCGATCCAGGCAGTTGCTTCACGCTATTTTCGATTCGACCACTGCCTATGCTTTGACCGATAGTGCATCCTGGTCATCACGGTTCGAATCGGTCTCTACGGTTTTCACCAAGAAAGGCAAGGAGATTCACGCGAATATAAAATTGAACCTGAGCACCGGAGCGCTTGTACCAGCAGCACTTTCATGGGCTACACGACTCGACACGCTTCTGACTACACGGCCACAAGTGGTCCAGTTGGGAGAGCGGTCAGATGAACCTAACATCCTGATACAGGACCTACGCAACACACTATACTTCATCAGTCCTTCCGGAACCGTCCGATTGAAAAAACCGCTTCCTGATCCGATAATCGGAGGAATAGGTACGGTGGACTTGTATGGGAACGGTGCATCGCAATTGATTTTCACCACCAGAAAACAGTTATGGGTTGTTGATGCCGAAGGAAATAATGTAGGAGCATTCCCGATCCGATTACCATCAGATTGTGCAGGACCCTGCAGCTTTTTGAAAAATTCAAATGGAAAAGCGGAACGCTGCTTTATTCCTTGCGACAATGGCGTGATCTACGCTTTTGAAAAAGACGGTCGACCGATAGCCAAT
>JBJTRB010000211.1:0-10290 GCA_046075925.1 Bacteroidota bacterium
TCGCGCGTTGCACCATACACGATCAGCTTGGCGATCATCGGGTCATAGAAAATGGGGATTTCCATGCCCTCTTCGTAAGCATCATCCACCCGAACACCCGGACCCTGAGGTATACGATAGGTGTTCAGTCGGCCGATATCGGGGAGAAAATTGTTCTGAGGATCTTCCGCGCATACCCGGATTTCGATGGCATGTCCTTGTATTTTCAGGTCCTCTTGACGGAAGGACAACTTCTCGCCACGAGCGACCTTCAGTTGTTCCTTCACCAGATCCAGTCCAGTGATGTATTCCGTTACAGGATGCTCAACCTGCAAGCGGGTATTCATTTCGAGGAAATAGAAGTTAAGCTGGTCATCCAATAAAAACTCCACCGTGCCGGCGCCGGAATAGTTGCAGGCTTTTGCCACCTGCACAGCGCACTTGCCCATGGCCTCGCGGACTTGGGGCGTCAGCACGGACGATGGGGCTTCTTCAACTACTTTCTGATGACGCCTTTGTATGCTGCACTCGCGTTCGAACAGATAAACGGTGTTGCCATGATTGTCGGCCAACACCTGTATCTCGATGTGACGCGGCGATGCGACGTATCGCTCAATGAAGACAGCACCGTCTCCGAAGGAGGAAATGGCTTCGCTGACGGCCAGTTTCATCTGCTCCTCGAACTCACCGATGGCATTCACCACGCGCATCCCTTTGCCTCCACCTCCTGCTGATGCTTTGATCAGCAATGGGAAGCCGACTTTTTCAGCGATGGCTTTTCCTTCTTCGACACTTTCAATGGCTTTGGCCGTACCTGGAACCAATGGGATGCCGTGTTTCTCGGCAGTCGCTTTTGCGGCCAGTTTGCTTCCCATTTGACGCATTGAATCGCCCGATGGTCCCACGAAGATCAATCCGGCTGCGGCCACTTTATCGGCGAAGTCGGCATTTTCCGAAAGGAAACCATAACCTGGATGGATGGCATCTGCACCCGTGTCCTTGGCTGCCTGCAGGATCTTGTCCATGACCAGGTAGCTTTGTGAAGATGCAGCCGGACCTATAGCCACGGCTTCATCGGCGTAACGGACGTGCAACGCGTTGCGATCGGCTTCTGAATAGACCGCAACGGTCTGAATGCCCATTTCACGGGCGGCTCGCATGACACGAATGGCGATCTCTCCACGGTTGGCAATAAGTAGTTTCTTCATGAGGAAATGTCTTAGGGTAAAAGTAAGCAAAACGGTCGCTTGCCCGTGCTGTAAGCCATCGGGTTCTCAACTATGTTGAGCAGCTGCGCGCTCGGATTTGATCGACCGTGGCATGGTGCCGAAAAGCATATCCCAAAGAGGCATGGATACGGCAAATGCCACGTCGGTACCGGCATAATGGTGCAGACTATGATGCTTCCAGAGGTATTTCAAAAAGTTATCGGGCGGCCTCCAGGCGTGGACTGCATAATGAATGACCAGATACGTGGAGTAACCCGACATGAACCCGCCGAAGAAAATCCACCCGTTCTGCCCGAACAACCCGAGAAAGATCAGTAAGAAAATTGCCGATAAGGTCATCGACATCAAGGGAGGCATCACCAACCGGTCTTTGTCGCGCGGAAACTCGTGGTGAATGCCATGAATACCGTACTGGATCTGTTTGGCTTGATCCGTCTCTGCATGAAAATGGAAAACGTACCGATGAATCAGGTACTCGACCAAAGTGAAAATCAAGATGCCCAGTGGAAACATCCAGAAATAATTCGTGAAAGAAATCGAAGGCACATGAATCGCATAGGCGATGGTAGCGATTCCTACTGCGTAATAAAGTGTAACAGGAACCGCGAAGTGGGTACGCGTCAGTCGCTCCAACACTTTATTGGAAAAGATGCGACCGCTGCCTTTGTTGTCGATCTTGAAATCCTTCATGACAAGCACAAAGGTAAATCAGTGGATGATTATTTCGAACAGGTCTCGTTATACCCGATCAGCCGGTAGGCCAATTTAGCGAGTGTGAATTCAGAAAGAATACTTCCTTCCATGGGAGCACATTCCACGATATCGAAGCCGACCACTTTCTTATGGGTGAAAACCAGTTTCAAAAAATCAAGGGTTTCAGCCCAAAAAAGCCCGTTCGGTTCAGCGGTACCTACTGCAGGCATGATACTCGGATCGAATCCATCGGCATCGATGGTAAGATACACCTGCTCTGAAAGGTTGTTCAACGCACGCTGCATCCAGTCGGCCGAATGACGAATATCATGTGCGTAGTAGGTGTGAATCAGGTCGCTTGATTTGATAAGATCCGCTTCTTCCTTGCATTGGGCGCGAATACCGATCTGTACCAAAGGGATGCCCTGCTCGTGGATGCGAGCCATCACTGATGCATGAGAATACGGATTGCCGTGATACTCCATTCGCAGATCGGAGTGTGCATCGATCTGCAACACGCAGAGGTCCTTGTGTTTTTTACGAAACGCTTTTACGAAACCGTTGGTAACGGTATGCTCTGCACCGAACGAAACGACGTATTTGCCGTCATCGAGCAGACGAGACGTTTCACTTTCAATGTGTGCAACTGCATCCGCATCCACCTTGCCGGCGAAATCCATCTCGGGCATCGTGGCGATGCCACACGATTTATACGTTTCCTTGTCGAGCTCCTCGTCATAAAACTCGACGAAATGGGAAGCACTCACAATGGCTGCCGGTCCTTTGGCCGATCCTTCCAGATACGAAGAGGTATACTCGTACGGGACCTGCTGAATGACATACTTGGCTTTTTCATAGGAAGCCAGATCCGATTCGGGCAAAGCAAGGAATCCTTCTTCGTTCGGTAATACTTTCATGAGGTTCACTTTCCCTTGAGTACCTGATTGACGATTTCGGCGGCTTCTTTGAGTTCGATGGCGGAGAATACTTTCAAGCCTGAATCGTCGATGATCTTCTTCGCTTCTTCCGCATTCGTTCCCTGCAGACGTACGATGATCGGCACCGGAATGGAACCGATGTTCTTGTAAGCATCCACGATGCCTTGTGCTACACGGTCGCAACGGACGATACCGCCGAAGATATTGACCAGAATGGCCTTCACATGAGGATCTTTCAAGATGATACGAAATGCCTGCTCGACACGCGCAGCGTTAGCGGTACCGCCTACGTCAAGGAAGTTGGCAGGTTCTCCGCCGGATAATTTGATCATGTCCATGGTGGCCATGGCCAGTCCGGCACCGTTCACCATACAACCGACGTTACCGTCCAGTTTTACATAGTTGAGGTTGTGTTCGCCAGCTTCGACTTCCGTCGGATCTTCTTCGGTGACGTCCCGCAAGGCGGCAAAATCGGCATGACGGATGAGTCCGTTATCGTCGAAGTTCACCTTTGCATCCACTGCCAGGATCTTATCGTCGGATGTCTTGAGTACTGGGTTGATCTCGAACAGAGAAGCATCGATGCTATCGTACGCCTTGTATAAAGAGGCCACGAAACGGGTCATCTGCTTGAAGGATTCTCCACTCAGTCCGAGGTTGAAAGCGATTTTACGTGCCTGGAAAGGAAGCAGTCCTGTTCCCGGGTCGACTTCCTCCTTGAAAATAAGATGAGGCGTCTTGGCAGCCACCTCTTCGATGTCCATTCCGCCTTCTGTGGAATACATGATGATGTTACGACCCGTTTGACGGTTGAGCAGCACACTCATGTAAAACTCCTTGGTTGGCGATGCGCCGGGATAGTAAACGTCTTGAGCGATCAGGACTTTATTGACTTTCTTTCCCTGCGGACCGGTCTGCGGCGTAACCAGCTGCATGCCTATGATGTTGGTCGCTTTCTCTTTCACATCGTCCAGACTCTTGGCGAGTTTGACTCCACCACCTTTGCCACGACCACCGGCATGGATCTGGGCTTTTACCACCCACCATTGGGTTCCGGTCTGTTTGGTCAGTTCCTTAGCAGCGTCGACCGCCTGCTCGGGCGTATCAGCGACGATGCCTTCCTGGATTGCGACCCCGAACGATTTCAGGATCTGTTTTCCCTGGTACTCGTGGATGTTCATGAAAAAGCTGTTTTTGGGAGGTTTTACCTCGTTTTTAAGTCGGGCAAAAGTAGCGGAAAAAACGCAGGCGGGTCGTGTTCCTGGCGATATTTTAATGGAGGTATCGATCCCGAATCACGCTCAAATGGTGCTCGGCATGAGCAAAGATGAAATAGGCCAACATGCGAGGCGAAACCGCTGCGCCGTTAGCTCGCCCCATGTGATCAAGCGATTGCTCGTCCAGGTTTTCGAAGAGGGAGAGGCTGGCCACCCGGACAGTGAGCCATTCGCGGACCAATTCGTCAATCGAAAAACGGTTGAAGTCAAAATTCATAACATATTCGTTTTCATTGAATCCGGGAAGTTCAATAGAATCTTTTCTAGAAATCCTTAAAGCCCTGTATGCCAGGATCCGCTCGGTATCAGAAAGGTGTCCGACCACCTCGCGAAGCGTCCACTTGCCGGGCGCATAGGCATATCCTTGCCGTTCGACGGCCAGTCCTTCAGCCAGCTCCTGGATATCGGCAGCCTGCTCATGCAAGGCCAACAGCAGGTCATCACCTTTCATTCGGGAATAATACTGCTGATAATAATCGGGCAAGGAACTGCGTTCAGGAGGTCGAATCATGCTGCAAGGTAGCCAGCTTTTCATCGTCTGCATCGCCCAATACTCCGTAACTTGACAGCCGTGTTTTCGATCTACAGCCGCTGGACCCTTTGTTTCCTTTTGTGGACAACCTTAGCCACAGCCGGTCCTGACCACACCTACACGGCGGTGCGTTGTACGACACAGCCCAAAATCGACGGTAAGCTGAACGATCCGGTCTGGTTGACGGCTTTCGTTGCTGGCGATTTCCTGCAAAATGAACCCGTGCAAGACGCTCCAGTGAGCCAGCGCACGGAGGTCCGCATCCTGTACGACGATGCTTCCATCTATGTCTGTGCCATGCTGTACGACACGCACCCTGACAGCATCCTGCACCAACTGGGCGATCGCGACCAAGTCATGGATATCAATGCCGACGTATTTCGACTGGGCTTTGATCCGTACAACGCCCGTATCGACGGCTATGTGTTCGATCTCTCTGCCTCCGGTGTCCAAGGGGAGCAGTTCGGCAAGGATAACTCCTTCGATGCCGTTTGGGAAAGCGCCGTAGCCTTGAACGACTCCGGTTGGAGTCTCGAAATTCGGATACCATGGTCGCAGCTTCGGTTCCCTGATCAATCCGAGCAAGTGTGGGGACTGCAGTTCGCCCGACAGATCCGCCGTTACCGCGAATACGACCAATGGAGTCCTGTACGCCGCGACCTGCGAAATCCGTTGGTCGACTGGGGGACACTCATCGGCATCCGTGACGTGAAGCCCCCGCTGCGTCTCACGCTTACACCTTACCTCTCCTTTGTTGATCAGCGTTCACCGGCCTATGTTGGCGGAGAAGTCGATCATTATGAGAATGCCTATTCGTATTCGGGCGGTGCCGATCTGAAGCTCGGACTGAACGAGAGTTTCACCCTCGACATGACCTTGCTCCCCGATTTCAGTCAGGTACAGAGCGACAGCCGGATTCGTAACCTCACAGCATTCGAACAGATCTTCGAGGAACGTCGCCCGTTTTTCAAAGAGGGAACGTCCTTGTTCAGCACCGGTGGATTGCTCTATTCCCGGCGAATCGGCAAAACACCGACTTACTTCTATTCCGTAGTCGATTCGCTCGGCGCGGGAGAAGAGCTGGTGAAAAATCCCACCACAGCCCGACTCCTCAATGCCACCAAGCTCAGCGGTCGCACTGTGAAAGGCCTGGGCATAGGAATACTCAACGCGGTAACAGGAAACACCTATGCCGAAATCAAAAAGATAGACGGTCAGCGCCGAAGGGTGCTTACAGAGCCGCTGACCAATTATTCCGTGGTGGTGCTGGACCAACAGCTGAAAAACAACTCCCGCGTCTGGTTCGCCAATGCCAGCACACTACGTGAGGGATCCTACCGCGATGCCGATGTTTGGTCGGCAGGTACGTTATTGGAAAACAAATCCCACTCCATACGACTTACCTCCAGCTATGCGAACAGTCTTGTGTTCGAACAGGATGCAGAGAAACGCAGCTCTTTGAGCAGCGGTCATCAGGCACTGTTCAAACTGGAAAAGATCAGCGGGAATTTCCAATTCGGCGGCTCCGGAGAATTCGGCGATAGCCGATTCGATAAGAATGACTTGGGAGTCAATTTCCTGAACAATTATTCGGAAGCTAACCTGTTCAGCTCCTACAATCTGTATAAACCCTTCCTGAATTTTTTCCGAGAGGGCAATGCCAGCATGTGGCTCAGTCGTGGCGGACGACTCAACCGCGGTAACGAGCAAACATTCCTGATGGTCGGTTCCGATGTCTTCTTGCTTACCAATTCCATGTTCGGCATTTTCCTCAATGGTGGCACCTCGCTGGCAAATAGCCGGGACTGGTTCGAGCCGCGCGTGGAGAATCGATACTATCTGGTACCACGGAACTCCTGGTTCAATTCTTACTTCTCCAGCAATTACAACAAACCGTTGGCAGTCGATTTCGGAATCAATTCCGACTGGAGCGATTCGATCGGACAAAACGGATATGGAATTTTCCTCAAGCCGATCATCCGTTTCAACGACCATTTCTCCATGAACCTGGGAACGGACTATTACCGTACCTGGCACGACCGCGGCTTCTGCACGTTCGACAGCTTAGGCGGTCCGGTCTTCGGTCGCAGGAACATACGGACGTTGACCAACACCATTTCTTCGAGCTACCAATTCAGTCCACTCATGTCCTTGACGCTGAACGTGCGTCACTACTGGTCGCAGGGTATCTACGACCGCTATTATTCGTTGCTCGAAGATGGTGGCCTGGAGGAGTATGCAACACTGCTAGACGGTTCACTGCCTTTCGCAGCCGATTTCAATTCCAATTATTTCAATGTCGACCTGGTGTTCAATTGGGTGTTTGCACCTGGCAGTCAGTTTCTGGTCACTTACAAGAACCAGATCTATAGCGACGACAACACCGTCACACTGGCCTACTCCGACAACCTCCGTAACACCTTACGCGACCCGCAAACCAACTCCATAGCCATCAAAGTGCTCTACTTCCTCGACTATGAGCGGGTCACTTCCAGGCGAAGAAAAGGCTAATCCAGTCTCCTCCGAAACATGTATCTTCGTCCGACTATGATCGTCGCCGAAGGCATCCGAAAAGCGTATGGTCCGTTGCACGTGTTGCAGTCGGTCGACCTGACCATTGTCCGCGGCGAAGTAGTTTCGATTGTAGGTGCTTCCGGAGCTGGCAAAAGCACCCTGCTGCATGTGCTTGGCACGCTCGATGGCTGCGACAGCGGGAGTGTCACCATCGATGGGACAACGGTCTCTTCGCTCTCTGGCAACAAGCTGGCACGCTTCCGCAACAAACACATCGGTTTCGTTTTTCAGTCGCATCACCTGTTACCAGAATTTTCGGCTCGCGAGAACGTCATGATGCCCGCCCTGATCGGCGGTGCCTCTGCCGATGAAGCCGGCAGCAAAGCAGATGCCCTGCTTGCACGACTTGGCCTGGCCGATCGTGGTCATCACAGACCCTCTGAACTCAGCGGCGGCGAACAGCAGCGCGTGGCAGTGGCCCGTGCACTGATCAACGATCCATCCGTCATCTTCGCGGACGAGCCTTCAGGTAATCTTGATTCCGTTTCGGCTCGCTCCCTGCACGAACTCTTCTTCGATATTCGTCGAGAGAAAGGCATTACGTTCGTCATTGTCACACACAACGAAGAATTGGCCACCATGGCCGATCGCAAGCTGATGATGAAGGACGGCCGCATCGCCGGCTGATCGCTAATATTGATTTTCATTTGGATAATCCTCCACTGAACATGACAACTCCTCACCTCCTGTATAGTATCCGCCGGATCAGGAAACCAGGCATGCTTGCTTTCCTGGTATTCGCTTTCACCTGCATCAATGCACAGACTCCGGATAGCTGGACACGCAAATCCGATTTTCCGGGAACAGCGCGGCAGGATGCGGCAGCCTTCACCGCAGGTGGAAAGGGATATATTGTTTCCGGAAAAGATTCTTCCGGCACCCTGCTCAACGAAGTCTGGATGTACGATGCGGCGAATGACAGCTGGACCCGCAAGAATGATTTTCCTGGCGTTTCCCGTTGTGGCGCTGCCGCATTTTCAGTGAGCGATACCGGTTATGTGACATGTGGATACGATGGTACGGATGAGCTGAAAGATTGCTGGAAATACAATCACGGCACTGACACCTGGACCCGTATGCAGGATGTCGGCACCTCGCTGAGCGGGACCTTTAACGGTAGAAGTCATGCGACCGGGCTCAGCACTTCGAATTATGGTTACCTGTTGTGCGGCTATGATGGTTCGCCTGGCTACCTGAAGCAGAACATGCGTTTTGATCCGCAGAACGACACCAACTGGGCTGTGGCCCGTAACATGGGAAATGTTTCCGAACTCACCCTCTTCGGGCGTCGCTGGGGAGCAGGATTCGTAATCGGCAACACGCCCTATTTCGGAACCGGCTTCACCTTTTCGCAGGACATCCGCAAGGATATTTGGCGGTACGATGCAGCGTTGGCTTCGTGGGTACAGATGACCGACCTGCCCGACATCCGTTCCAATGCATTCGGATTCGCGTTATATGGAAAAGGATATATCGGTTGCGGCACCAACGGCAGTTCCCAGCAGGATTTGTGGCGGTTCAATCCGGCCGATAATTCATGGACACAAGTATCCGATCTTCCAGGAGGTTCACGAGTGAATGCATCCTGCTTCGTAATCGGTAATCGCGCATATGTCAGCGGTGGTCAGCATACCGCTGGTACTGTTTACAATGACCTCTGGGAGTACACGCCGGATAGCACCGTCGGTGTCGCTGAATCGCTTGTTCCCGATTTCAACGTCTTCCTGCGCGATGGGCAGATCCTGCTTACTTGCACATCAGCTAACATCATAGGAGCCACGTTCGAGCTGTATTCCTTGAACGGAGTGCTGCTACGCAAAGAAGTAGTAAAGGGATCTGTTACGAGATTATCGACTATTGAATTAGCTGCCTCAACCTACTTGTATAGCGTCATTGACCCCAAGCAGCGTTGGGGGAAAACCGGAAAGATCTGCTTGGATTGATCATTCAGCGATTTTCGGATCGTTGGTTTTCAAGCCGACTCATTTTCCAGCGCTCGTTATTCTCTAAAGGTCAGAAGCTGATAGAAAGCAGCAGATTGCATGGAGAATCATTTTTTATCGTCGCGGTAGAAAATCCTGCAACCGAACGACGGTGTTTCAGGATTCAAGACCTCCTTGCCTTTTAAGAGTTCCTCCAAACTATTTAGCGGTGACGGATGCTTTAATTGTTTGAAATCGTTCGTACTTTGAACAACGCATAATTCCTATGCTCATTCATTACTTGAACCATGCATTCCTCAAAACACCTTGACATCGCCATTGTGGGAGGTGGAATCGGCGGGCTGGCGCTGGCACACTGCCTCTCCCACGTCGGCATTCCGTATACTTTGTACGAAAAGGCACCACAATTCGGCGAAGTGGGCGCAGGTATCGGTTTGAGCGAAAGCACCTACGCCATCCTGAAAAACGTCGGACTCGGTTCCGACATCGAGCAACATGGCTGCTTTGTACGCGATGCCATCATCGTGAATAAACGAGCCAGGGTGATCCGCAAGATTCCCATTCAGAACGGAGGTTTCTGTATACACCGCGCCGAATTGATCCGTATCCTGTCGAAACGCATCCTTCCTGCCCAGGTGCGCCTGGGGAGAGAACTGAGCGACTTTACCGATGATAAAGATGGAGTCGAACTGCAATTCAAAAACGGTGAAAATGCGCATCACGATTGGGTGTTCGCTTGCGATGGCATCCATTCTCTTTTCCGTAAACGACTCTTCCCTTCCGTACGCAAACGGTATTCCGGTCAGTCGATCTGGCGCGGCATCGCTACCTGTACCTTGCCCCCGGCTTACCAGTCTGCCTACCTTGAGTTCTGGGGCGACAACCTGCGTTTCGGCATCATTCCACTCAACTCGGAACAGTATTACTGGTACGCCTGCAAAACCGCGCAGCAGGGCGAGCAGGACGACCCAACTACTTTGCGTGCAACGTTGAAGCACTTGTACAGAAACTATGCGCCGGAAATCGTACAGGCCATTGATCGAACCGACCATTTCATCCGCAACGACATGTTCGATCTGTTGCCCCACCACGAACCTTGGCACAAGGATCGCATCGTGTTTCTTG
>JBJTRB010000212.1:0-10047 GCA_046075925.1 Bacteroidota bacterium
ATTCAATTACAATAGCCTGGGCACACTCGCAACCGGTTCGTACGTGGCCTTCGGTACCGACCGATGGGGAGAACTGTACGCAGCTGATGCGGTCGGCGGCAGGATCATGCGATTCGCAGGAACAACCTGTAATCCTGTAGCTGCAATCAATGGAGGCTTGTTCGATACGGTCGAAGTTTGCGGAACAGCTGACGCACAACTGTTCACTCCGAAAGGTCAAGGCTTCAGTTATGACTGGTCGATCGACGGGCTCCCCTATCTCCATCCTTATGATACGCTCACCATCAATACGGCCGGAGCAAACGCTGAAATCGTTTTGACGGTGACCGACCAGAACGGCTGCTCAGCAACGGATTCAATTACCATCATCAGTCATCCGTTACCGGTTGTTTCTTTCTCCTTGGATTCCATCTACTGCGACTTTGATGCTCCCGAAATTTTGTTACCCGTTCCACCTGGCGGTGTCTTCACAGGCAGTGGAGTCGTGGGCACTACCTTCGATCCGGCTGCTGCCGACTCGGGCTTGAATGTCATTACCTACACGTATACGGACGCCTTCGGTTGTACCTCCTCACTATCAAAAAGCACCTACGTGGACTATTGCACCGGCATTGCTGAATCTGAACTGCTGGCTTCGGTTCGCGTCTTTCCGAATCCCAACCAGGGTGAGTTCAAGGTTTCATTGCCAGTCGATCGAACCAGATCACTACGAATCAGTGTTACTGACCCCTTAGGCAGGATGGTTTATTCAGAACAATTCATCGCCGAAGCAGGCAATGCAGTGGTGAGCGTCAGCTTGCCAGAAGCTCCGGTCGGCATCTACTTGCTTAGGGTCGGATTGGATGATACGACAAGCCGTGTGATGAAAGTGACGTTCAGTCGCTAAGATTTTAGAAAAAATAAAAGCCCGGCTGGAATTCCAGTCGGGCTATCGGATCATTCTTTTTTTTTCAGAGAATGATCTTGACCGTCAGAAATGCGATGGCTGAGATCAGGATGGCATCAGCGACCAGCAACATATAAAGGCTGATCGGTAATGATTCTTTTTTAGGCTCATTGCTAGCCACCCTGGTGTCCTCGTCCATGTGGTCATAAGTCATCAATGGATCGTTGTTCATGTTGTCCGTATTTGATTGTCATGATACAACCGAAATGCACATGGATCCTTTCAATTATTCGACACTTCTTGCGCTGTAAGGTTTTCGATGAAAATTCACCAATCGACTTACTCTCTTCAGCAGCAGGCCTACTCTTCTTCGCCATACAAAGCGAATGGAGCTGAAAGGAAATCAGCAGAAAGCCATGATTGTACATCATAGGCTTTTCGTATTTTGACCGTTGATTGCCGCAAAGCGGTGCATATTCCTTGGAAAATCCGATGCAAAACCGGTTGAGTGACTCGGTCCTGATGATCAGGCCGAAAGACTTTTATTGCAATCCGCAAACCATCCTGGACAATCATTTCCAATCCATACAATTCGAGTTCACACGGGAAGACATCGAAAGAAGTATCCAGGAAGAATTCGAGGAGTTCGTATCCATGCTCAGGCATGCAGGTGTGACGGTTTACATTTTCGAGCAAGATGACGGACTGGACACACCGGATGCGATTTTCCCTAACAATTGGTTTTCTACTCACGAAGTAGGGAAACTGGTACTTTATCCGATGAAGGCTCTTAACCGTCGTATGGAAAGACGAAAGGAGATCATCGAATGGCTCGGGACAAAATATCAGCAAACCGTGGACCTGAGCGCATTCGAACTTCAAGGAAAATTCCTTGAAGGTACAGGAAGCTTGGTCCTGGACAGGGAAAACAAGTTGGCATTCGCGGCCATATCAGACCGCACACATCCTAAAATGGTCGTGGAATGGGGACGAAGGATGGATTACCAGGTCATGCTCTTCTCGGCTGCCGACATGAATGGCAACCCGATCTATCACACCAATGTGGCATTATGCCTGGGTGAAGACTTCGCCTTGGTAGGAATGGATTCCATTCGATCCGCAACTGAAAGACACGAGTTGATGAAGACCCTGATTGCGACGGGACGGGAAATCATTCCACTTCAATTATCTCAAGTACATTCATTCAGCGCCAATGGAATTCAGCTGAAAGACCGGGAAGGCAACCCTGTTTTCGTGATCAGCCAGACCGGCTGGGATGCTCTATATCCGGAACAGAAAAACAGGATAGAACGAAGCACGCGTGTGTTGATTCCCGCATTACGGATGACCGAACAACTCGGAGGCGGAAGTGCGCGCTGTATGGTGGCTGAACTTTTCTGATCAGATCAGAAGTTCACTGCTCCTCCGAAATACAAAAACCAACCCCCTAAGTCGTAATTCCTACCCGAAACAGAGCGCTTCGTGGCTCCGTTGTCGACCGTCTCCGCTTTGAAACCAGGTCGAAGTACAGGCAAAACCCAGGTGAGTCGTGCAGGTATCAAAGACAGCTGCTGGTTGATACGGTACACTGCTTCGAAACGGAAAAGTGCAGAAACACCGTAGCGACGGCTATTGAAAGAAGAAACAAGTGGAGGATCATTGACCGACTGTGAAGTATCGACCAACCTGAAGGCCAATGACTCCGTAAAGCTGCAATTGCTGAGTCCACCAGAGGCTAACAGCTCGAAACCTGATTTCTTCTTCCTGGGGTAAGGCAATAGAAAATAATCAAAACTGAGATCGGACTGCCAGTAGGATGTCTGTAAATACAGATTATCCCGCGAAGGGAAAACCGATCCGACATTGACATAATAATCGGAAGACTTGATGGGAAGAGAAATCAGCAGAGACAATTGCATCCTGCTTGACCAGCGGTAAGAGCTTCCCACTAGAAAGTAGGGAGATCGGACAGAAACGGCCGAATAGTCTTTGATCGTACTGGAAGAATCTGGAAGCTGATCGGCAGTATCAACCGAACGGTACCCATTCACGGACAATACATTTTGCACATTGTTCTGTGTCAAGGAGTGCCCACCCATGTAAAGATAAAATCCGAGACGGGTCGACGCGGATTGGGCATTCGAGGTGACGGGATGAAGCAGCATGCTGCTTATCACCATCAAACAGCCTAAGAAATAAACTGCAGCAATAGCACTGGAATACGAACTCGATTTCGTGTCCGATGGACTCATCCCGGAAGCAGAGGAATTCGAACTCATGGCTTATCAGTATTCAAGCATTACACTACGGTCACATGTTCCGACGGTACTGCCCTCCCACTTCGAAGAGCGCCTTGGTTATCTGACCTAAAGAGCAAGACTTGGTTGCCTCCATCAATCGCTCGAACATGTTGGCATTCTGAACAGCAGCTTGCTGCAGTCCGGAGAGCATATCAACCGACTGCTGCTTTCCGGCGGCATGCAGAGCGGAAAGCATTCCGATCTGATATTCTTTCTCTTCGGTAGTCGCCCGTATCACTTCGGAAGGAATGATGGTTGGAGAGCCCTTGGAGGAAAGGAAGGTGTTCACGCCCACAATCGGATATTCACCTGTGTGTTTGAGCATCTCGTAATAAAGACTCTCTTCCTGTATTTTCCCGCGCTGGTACATGGTCTCCATGGATCCGAGCACCCCACCGCGTTCAGTGATGCGGTCGAACTCGACCATGACCGCTTCTTCGACGAGATCTGTCAGCTCTTCGATGATGAAAGAACCTTGCAACGGGTTCTCGTTCTTTGCCAGTCCCAACTCGCGATTGATGATCAATTGGATGGCCATGGCTCGCCGCACGGAATCTTCCGTAGGAGTCGTGATGGCTTCATCATAGGCATTCGTGTGCAGGGAATTGCAATTGTCGTAAATCGCATACAGGGCCTGCAAAGTGGTACGGATATCGTTGAAATCGATCTCCTGGGCATGCAGCGAACGACCAGAGGTCTGGATATGGTACTTCAGCAACTGAGAACGCTCATCAGCGCCATACTTGTTGCGAAGCGCTTTGGCCCAGATACGTCTGGCCACACGTCCTATCACTGCATATTCAGGATCGATTCCGTTACTGAAGAAGAAACTGAGGTTAGGAGCGAACTTGTTGATGTCCATACCTCGAGAGAGGTAGTACTCCACATAGGTGAACCCATTGGAAAGCGTGAAAGCCAACTGCGTGATCGGATTGGCACCTGCTTCTGCGATATGATAACCGGAGATGGAAACGGAGTAGAAATTCCTGACGCCCTTGTCGATGAAATACTGCTGGACATCGCCCATGAGACGAAGAGAGAATTCCGTAGAAAAAATGCAGGTGTTCTGCGCCTGATCTTCCTTGAGGATGTCGGCTTGTACCGTACCACGGACTTGTTGCAAGGTTTCGGCTTTGATGCGTGCATAAACATCAGCAGCAAGCACCTGATCGCCTGTGACTCCTAACAGCATCAATCCGAGTCCGTCATTTCCATCCGGGAGCGGACCCTGATAGCGAGGACGTGCAACACCGTTGGCAGCGTAGATGGCGGCGATCTTCTTCTCCACCTCCTGCTCCATTCCCTTGCTGCGGATGTACAATTCACATTGCTGGTCGATGGCAGCATTCATGAAGAAGCCCGTCATGATTGCAGCAGGACCGTTGATGGTCATGGAGACCGAAGTCCTTGGATCCGCCAGGTTGAAACCACTGTAGAGCTTCTTGGCATCATCCAGGCAACAGATAGAAACACCGCTGTTACCGATCTTTCCGTAGATATCAGGACGACGATCGGGATCGTGTCCATACAGCGTGACGGAGTCGAATGCGGTAGAAAGACGCTTGGCAGGCATTCCCTTACTCACATAATGGAAGCGACGATTGGTACGCTCCGGACCGCCTTCACCGGCGAACATCCTGGTCGGATCTTCTTCCGTACGTTTGAAAGGATATACTCCCGCAGTATAAGGAAACTCTCCGGGGAAATTCTCCTGAAGATTCCATCTGAGCACATCACCCCAGGCTTCGAATCGCGGAGTGGCGATCTTAGATATGTGTGTACGTGCCAAGGATTCCGTGTAGGTTTTCACCTTGACTTCTTTACCACGTACCTGATACGAATAGAATTCCTGGTGAAAGCGGCTGACTTTTTCAGGCCATTGCTCGATCAGTTGCTTGTTCAATCCATCCAGGGAGATTTCGCAAGCACGATATAGATCAGTAAGCGCTTTGCGTAATGCTTCCCTGCTATCGGCGGGAGCTGCATCTACCGCCTCGATCGACTGATTGATGCCATAAAGACGTTGAGCGATCACGGCTTGTGCATCAACCCACTTGTTGTAGCCGCGCACGGTTTCAGAAATCTCGCTGAGGTAACGTGTGCGGGCCGGCGGGATGATGTAGATTTTCTCGGACATCTCGGCTGTAACCTGGAAGCTGCTCCTCCAGCCGAGTTGAAGCTTATTGTTGAGATGATCGACCACCGAGCGGTACAAACGATTCATTCCGGGGTCATTGAATTGAGAAGCGATGGTGCCGAACACCGGTAGTGCCTCGTCGTCCGTTTCCCAAAGCTGATGGTTGCGTTTATATTGCTTGCGCACATCACGCAATGCATCCAACGCACCGCGTTTGTCGAACTTGTTCAAGGCGATGAGGTCGGCGAAATCGAGCATGTCGATTTTCTCCAATTGTGTGGCAGCACCGTATTCGGGCGTCATGACATACAAGGAGACATCGGAGTGGTCCAGGATTTCGGTGTCGCTCTGACCGATACCAGAGGTCTCCAACACGATCAAGTCGTATCTGGCTGCCTTCAGGATATCCACTGCATCCTTCACATAACGTGACAAGGCAAGATTGGACTGCCGGGTGGCGAGCGAACGCATATAGACGCGCGGATGATTGATCGCGTTCATGCGAATCCGATCACCGAGCAAGGCGCCTCCTGTTTTGCGTTTGGAGGGATCCACTGAAACAATTGCAATGCGCTTGTCCTGAAAATCGATGAGGAACCGGCGTACCAGCTCATCCACCAATGATGATTTTCCAGCACCACCTGTTCCTGTGATTCCAAGAACCGGTACGTGCGCGACGTCTTTGGAAGAGAGCCGTTCCTGCACCTCTGAGAAACGATCCGGTTTGTTTTCAGCGTACGAAATCAAGCGAGCGATGGAGCGAGACTCCTTTTCAGAGACGCGGGAGAGCTCGCCATTCAAGGATTCGACTGTTTCGAAATCGGATTTTTGCAAGAGATCGTTGATCATCCCCTGCAGACCCATAGCTCTTCCATCGTCAGGAGAATAGATGCGCGTGATGCCATACTTGTGCAGCTCCTCGATCTCAGCAGGTAGAATGACTCCACCGCCACCGCCGAATATGCGGATATGTCCACAGCCCTTCTCCTTCAAAAGATCGTGCATGTATTTGAAATACTCCATGTGACCGCCCTGATAGCTGGTCATCGCAATGGCTTGAACATCCTCCTGAATGGCACATTCCACGACTTCCTGCACCGAACGATCATGCCCAAGATGGATGACTTCGGCACCGCTCGATTGGATGATGCGCCGCATGATGTTGATGGCAGCGTCATGCCCATCGAACAAGGAGGCAGCAGTTACGATGCGGATCTTATGCTTGGGTTTGTATGGCTCGACTTGTTGCATTTAGAGCAGGATGAATTTCGTTGGCAAAGATAGCAAAAGCGATGGGCAAGCTGACGATTCAAAGACCACGCTACCTACTGAATTTCAATCTTTTGCGAATGGACAAGTAATCCAGTTAATCCATCCGACAGTGCCTATCTTTCCAAGCAGTATCCACAGCTTGTAAAACATGGAGTTATCCATCGAAACCGTCCGCAGCAAGAGCGCGCTGAAGGAATTCATTTATCTACCCAGAAACACCCCTAACGGGCGAAACAACTGGGTGCCTCCTATCTGGTCCGATGAATTCGCCTTTCATGATCCGAAAGCCAATCCGACGCTTCACGATTGCATCACCGAACGCTGGCTGGTCAGACGTAACGGTCGTGCAGTAGGCCGAGTAATGGGCATCATTCATAAAGGGTATAACAGCACACACAAGGAGCGTACCGGTCGTTTCTACGCATTAGAATGCGTTGAAGATCCAGCGGTTTCCTCTCTCTTGCTATCGACCGTGGAAAAGTGGGCACGTGATCATGGAATGGAAAACATCATAGGTCCTTTCGGATTTTCAGATAAAGACCCTGAAGGAATCCAGATCGAAGGCTTTGAACACCGACCGGTCGTTGCTACTGCCACGAATGCTCCTTTCCTGGAGTCGCTTATTCAGCGTGGAGGTTACCTCAAATTCAAAGACTGCCTCGTTTATCGTCTGGATGTACCGGACGAAACTCCTGAGCTCTACACCAAAGTAGCAGAGCGTGTCATCCGACAGTATGGATTGAAAAGTCTGGAATTCACTTCCAGAATACAACTTAGAAAACAAGTGATTCCTGTTTTCAGATTGCTGAATGAAGCATACCGGAACATCTATGGATTCGTGCCGCTGAGCGAAGCGGAAATGAAAAAACTTCGTGACACCTATTTACCCATCCTGAATCCTCGGTACGTGAAAATGCTGGTCGATACCAGTGGGACTCCCGCCGCATTCGTGATTGCAGTGCCGGATTTCAGTGAGGGCCTGCAAAAGGCGAACGGAAACCTGTTGCCATTCGGTTTCCTGAAGATATTTTCCTCAATGCGCCGTACGCGTCAGCTTGATTTGCTGCTCGGTGCAGTAAGACCCGATTTACAAGGCAAGGGACTCACTGCTGCACTTGCTGTGATGCTGTTCAGGGACGCTCGAAAAGGAGGCTTTGCATTCATGGACAGCCACCTGGTATTGGAAAGCAATACTCGCATGCGTGCCGAATTGGAGCGGATCGGAGGCTACTGCTATAAGCGATACCGGATATTTGAAAAGAAATTGGTCTGATCTCAATCGACCGATTGCAACTTTGCTACAAAGGCTTTAATGTCGCCCTTGAAACGAGAGTTGATCACAGTGCGCAAGGAATCTTTTTCTCCCTGATATCGGAGATAGCTGAGAAAATGGGCGTTGTTCCATTTCCGCTTGTGAATGCGCGCCTTCCAATCAGCGTCAAGGAAACCCAATGTATCCGAATCAGCGATGATGCGTGCGATGGCAGCCTGCTTCAACGTTTCCTTGGTCTGACCTGCATCCTTGAAATAAGGTGAAGCATACAGTTCCTGGAGGTACGCAGCCCCGCGTATGAAATGGCCGACGTACAGTGAATCATCGTGCAATTGATGCTGATAGCGGATCAGCTCGTCGGATCCGGCTCCGAACTGCTTCAGCAAAAACGCTTTCGAACCCTCCTCCCCCACAACGGTAGCGAGGTTTTCGTTGAACTCCGTGGAGCCTTTCAAATACACGGTTGCATGAAGCGATTCGTGGAGAATAAGTTCGACCAAATCACCGACATCACGATCCAACATGCCGGATAATACAGGATCATGCAACCAACCCAGTGTGCTCCATGCGCCGACCGGATAGGCATAGACATCAAAGCCTTCGTCGGCAAGCTGCTCCGACATTTTATCCGCTCTGGCAGTCTCAAAAAAACCTTTGTAGGAAACCCGCCCGAGAAACGGGAACCTCCAACTATACGCCTTCAGGCGATAAGGTTCCGATGCGGTTACAACACGCATCAAGGGCTTTCCATGCTGATCGAAATACGATTCGTAATTACGTGTATCCTGCAAACCCAATTCCTCAACCCCAAATCTTTTCACCCTTCCAACCAACGACAACTTGTCTTTAGTGTCTTTGCTTACATGCGGATCATCGAGCACTTCAGACACCGGACGCGTGTTGAACACTATTTTCAATTGGCCACGCAATTGCATCAAGCCGTAGTCAACCGACCTGAACCAAATCAAGCAACAGGTGAAAAGTAGCAGCAAAGGGATGTCAAGCCAAGGCAGGCGCCGTCTCATCATCCATTAAAATTTGACAACGAAATCAAGATAAGGGATACCGATGAACAGGGATTTGACTATATCGGAATTATTAAAAAAGGCAAGGTCGACCGACAGTTTTTCACCGAAAAATCTGATTCCATAAGAAGCTATGGTATAGTACCTGTCCGAGTCAGGTATGAACCAATTCTCGCTTACCAAGGCTACTTTACGAGAGAGGCGGTGCATTCCTGAAAGGGTCAAAGCGGGCCGCTCTGAGAACTCACCTTTGGTGATGAATCCCCAACCGGCTCCAAGAGATACATTGGAATTCGGGGTGCCATAAGTAGTGATGCCGTAAAGAATGCCAGACCCTGACCTTCCACCATTGAATAGCCGAGGAGCGCTAAGGTAATAAACCCCACCACCTGCTCTGAACTTGTCCGTGACCTTGAAACCCACCTTCGGAGTCAGAAAGAAAATCGGATTGTGAAAACCGCTGGCAAAGGTGGAAATGAACTCGAAGCCCCCTCCAATAGAAATATTGTTCGTGATACCGACATTGAATGAATTCAAAAGCAAGTAGGTGTTTTGATAGTACCCCTCTCCGGGCTTCAATGTGAATGCAGAGGTTCCGAACAGATACCGGGTTGCATTGGGATTCGGGAACCAATATTTTCCATTGTGGATATCGTCAGGATCGACGGCTTGAAGCGATACCACTTGCTTACGCTGCATGGTCAGTCGCATCCCGGACAATGTCACCATTTCAATAAAAGCCGAGTCCTGCTTTTCAACATGTCCGATAAAGGTTGAACCATCCCAGGTTTCAACGCGATAGATGACAGAATCCACACTCTTACCCAGCCGCACATAATCATCGCTCTGCGAATATGCCTTACCGAAGGCCAATGTCAGAATCAAAACAAGGATTGAATTACGCATGCTTGCAATGTCGTGATCGGAAAACAATTCCGACCTGATGAAGGTCAGCGCAAAGAAGACAGCTGGTCCTCGATCGACTTGATTTTTGCCACGGCATCCGCCATTTTCTTACGTTCATTGTCCACCACTTCCGGCTTGGCATTGGCAACGAATCGCTCGTTGGCGAGCTTGGATTGCACCGACTTGAGAAAACCCTGATTGTACTCCAGCTCCTTGGTCAAACGCTCGCGCTCCACCTCCACATCCAC
>JBJTRB010000213.1:0-4632 GCA_046075925.1 Bacteroidota bacterium
GTCGACGACAAAATTATTGACTCCCTGGGCGATAAGTTCGGGAATGAATCGATGGCCGTCGTGACGCTCGCCGCGCAAAGCGAAAAACAAGCTCACTTCCGGATGATTCAGCTTCCGGCTATCGGTCAACAACTCCTCGAATGACGCCTTCTGGGGGAAGTTGACGATGGTGTTTCCACCTGTCACTTCGGCTAACAGCGGAAGGTTATATCTGTTCGGACCCATGAAGCATCAGGCCTCCGACTTGGTGCCTTCGTTATAACACGTCCGGCAGAGCGGAACATAACTTTCTTGTTCTCCAAGAAGGATTCTTGAAGCGTTCGAAACGGTGCGATGAGAGAAATTAGCGAGGTTGCCGCATTGGATACAGATGGCATGCACCTTTGTAGCATATTCCGCTATGGCGAGCAAGGTTGGAATCGGACCGAATGGCTTACCCAGATAATCCATGTCGAGTCCGGCGACAACCACCCGAATACCTTTGTCAGCCAACGCGACACATACCGCAGGAAGTCCCTCGTCGAAAAATTGTGCTTCATCGATGCCGACCACTTCCACGTCGTTGGCCAGCAGCAGGATCTGTGAAGCGGAATCGACCGGTGTACTGTGAATGAAGTTGGAGTCGTGCGAGACCACATTCACATCGTCGTACCGTACATCCACTTTCGGCTTGAATATCTCCACCTTTTGGCGGGCGATCCGGGCGCGTTTCAGACGACGGATGAGTTCTTCGGTCTTTCCGGAGAACATGCAGCCGCATATCACTTCGATGTGTCCGCGGCGGGGCTCTGATTTCTTTAGATTCTCTATGAACATTTCTACCGCTAAACTAACTGTTTTTAGCGCTTCCCGGATTGTCAGCTTTCAACAAGAAGGAGCTTGGGTAAAAACCCTGCAATTTCAACAACATTTGTTCGTTTCATCCGTATGATACCGGCATCATCTGACCCTGAACCTACTAATTTCAGCCCTTACCACATGAACCGCCAAATCCTTCACAACCAGCTCCGCCATCGCTTGGACGACCTTGTCGAGAAGCATCAGGAACTTGCCGCACGGCCTGACTCCATCCCTTCCGGCGAAATGAATCAGTTCCTAGCAGATATCCGCCTTGTTTACGAACTCTCCCTCGCCCTGCATCACCAAAACGCCATCCGATCCATGGACGATTTGGAATTGGCGATAGCGCAGCGGTTTTCCGGTGAAGTCAAGCAGGAAGATCCTCAACCCGCTCCGCCGCCTGAACCGATGCCGCATTCGATCGAGCAGGTAATGGTGGATGCCATCAACCTGACCGAAGAAGAAAAGGTCCAGACCGTCAAACCTTCCCTTAGGATCACTGGGGATGTCCAGGCGCTTTTCGAAGCGCAGGAGAGCATCGCCGATCAGTTCAAGGAATCCGTGACGCTTGCAGAGACGATGGCACCGAAATCCTCCCAGCCCAGGATTTCAGAAAAGCATAAGCATATCACCGATCTGACAACCGCCATCGGCATCAACGAACGGTTCTATTATATCCAGCATCTTTTCGCTGGAAATGCCGGCGTCTACCATCTCACGCTGGAGCGCTTGAATAAGGAGAACGACCGCGATGCAGCTATGACCTATTTGAACAGCGAAGTGGCTGGCAAGTACGGATGGGATTCCTCCGCTCAGGCCGTGCGCAACTTCATGGAACTGGTCGAACGACGGTTCAATGCCTGAACGGCACATGTCGCGCCTCATCCTTGTTCCTACTCCTGTCGGAAATCTGGAAGACATCACGCTCCGGGCCATCCGGATTCTTAAAGAAGCGGACCTGATCCTTGCTGAAGACACGCGTACCAGCGGGAATCTGCTACGACACCTGGGCATCAGTAAACCGTTGCGCTCGTATCATGCACACAACGAACACCGCGTAGTCGAGGAAATCGTAAAAATGGTACAGGCAGGACAAACCGTCGCACTGGTGACCGATGCCGGTACTCCAGGAATTTCAGATCCGGGCTTTTTGATCGTCAGGGAATGCGTCCGTAACGAGGTGCCTGTCGAAACGCTACCCGGTCCGACAGCATTCGTACCTGCCTTGGTGAATTCCGGACTGCCCTGCGACCGATTCTGCTTCGAAGGTTTTCTACCGGTAAAAAAAGGGCGGCAGACAAAATTGCTTTCGCTCGCGACTGAAGAGCGCACGATGATTTTCTATGAATCACCCTTCCGACTGGCAAGGACGTTAAAAGACCTGGCCGAGCATTTCGGTGCAGATCGGATGGCATGTGTAAGCAGAGAAATCAGCAAGATCCACGAGGAGAACCGAAGGGACAGCCTGTCTGCGTTGAAGGAACATTACGAGCAACATCCGCCGAAAGGCGAAATCGTGCTGGTGGTTGCAGGCAGTAAAAAAGTCAAATCGGTCGAACGGGACGTTGAAGAAGAAGAGATGGATTGATCTCTTTCAAATGAAAAGCGCAGCAGCCACTCGGTCTGCGAATAATTTTCCGGCATCGGTCAGCACTACCGCTTCCTGATGGAAATCAACCCACTTCGGATCGACTTCTTCCTGCAGACATCGATTGAAATGATCGAGTCGGTCCGCCCCGAACCTTTTTGAAAGCTCACCTCGATCCACTCCCCATCGGGTACGCATGCCGGTCATGACGAATTCGTTGTAAAGATCGGTTGCGCTCAGCGTTTCTGATTCATGACACGTCTGCCCTTGTTCCAGCAGCTTCATGTATGTCTGATTGTTTCTGATGTTCCAGCGTCTGACCCCGTTTGAAAAACTGTGCGCGGACGGACCGATTCCGAGGTAAGGGATTCCTTGCCAGTAAGACGTATTGTGTCGGGAGTGACGACCTTCGCGAGCGAAGTTGGAAATCTCATACTGATCGAATCCTTTCTCGCGTGCCCAATGCATGAGTGTGTGGAATTGCCGAGCCGCCTGTTCCTCTTCGGGCTCGGCAAGCAGACGATGTTTCACCATGTGATGCAAAGCAGTACGCTGTTCGACCGTCAGCGCATACGCCGAAAAATGGGGCAGGTCCAACTTCTCCAGAAGGTCGAGGTTCGCCTCCCAAGCCGCATCGTGCATGGTAGGTGTGCCATAAATGAGATCGATGGTCAGATCATGAAAACCAACCGTACGTGCAGCTTCGATACACGCATAAGCCTGGGCTCCGCTGTGATTACGATTCATGTACAGCAGATCCTCGTCTTGAAAACTCTGCACTCCGATGGAAAGCCGGTTGATTCCCATGGAGCGCCATGCTTGCATCCGCTCCGGCAACAAATCTTCCGGATTGGCTTCCAATGTCACCTCTGCAGCGGGATCGATTCGGAAGGAAGCAGCGGACGCTTCAAGCAACATGGATAACCATTGCGGCTGAAGGATAGAAGGTGTTCCTCCGCCGAAATAAATCGTATCGATGGCTTCACCATTTATTTCGTTGGAGCGCAAACGGAGTTCCGACACCATCGATAGCACCATACGCGATTCTTCACCCTTTGAAGTGGAAAAATGGAAATCGCAATAATGACACGCCTGATGACAGAACGGGATATGGAAATAAAGTCCGGCCATGAATTGCTCGACAGCGCAACGCTGTCACTTCTTGAGTACGATTCGGAACGTGGTACCCTTTCCGGTCTCGGAGTTCTTCACGAAAATCTGGCCGTCATGGTACTCTTCAATGATGCGCTTACTAAGGGAAAGTCCGAGTCCCCAGCCGCGACTCTTCGTCGTGTAGCCAGGTTTGAAGATCGTCTTATAGGAAGCCTTCGGCACGCCTTTTCCCGTATCAGTGACATCGATATAGACGAACTGTTGCTGGTCGGTGACTTGAACGTGAATCGTTCCTGCGCCTTCCATCGCATCCAGTGCATTCTTGAGCAGGTTCTCAACGACCCATTCGAACAGGGGCACATTCATCGGTGCGGAAATCGGATAGGCTGGCCCTTCCACCTTGAAAAAGGTCTTGTCAGAAGATCGCGAACGGATGTAATCGACGGAGTGATGCATGACCGTCAACACATCTTCCCGCTTCAACGATGGAGCGGAACCGATCTTGGAGAAACGATCCGTGATGGTCTGAAGCCGTTGTATGTCCTTCTCTATCTCCGACGTGTACTCCTGTCCGGTGCCTTTCAACTTGAGCAATTCAAGCCATGCCATCATGGAGGATAGCGGCGTACCCAGTTGGTGTGCGGTTTCCTTGGCCATTCCAACCCATACCTGGTTTTGCTCCGCTTTGCGCGAAGAGCTGAACGCCAGGTATGAAACCAACAGGAACAGCGCGATCACCGCCAATTGGAAGTAAGGATAGTAACGCAACCGCACCAATACATCCGAATCCTTGTACAGGATATACTGCTTGAGTGTCGGACCGAAAGCGATTTCGATGGGTTCGTGCTGTTCGCGCATGATGGCGATCTGTGCGACGAGAAATGTCGTATCCAGTGCTTTGACCGAATCCAGGTTGCGCCAGGACAGCGGTCGGAAAGCTTCATCAGCCAGTATCACCGGAATGGTGGTGTTGTTACTGATAACGGACGAAAGGAAATTGATATCCGAGTTGAGCTCCGTCACATCCGCCAAGCGGCGGGTGGCTTCCGACCAGAGTTGGATCTTTTTTCCTTCTTCTTCGGAAAGCTTAT
>JBJTRB010000214.1:0-3106 GCA_046075925.1 Bacteroidota bacterium
TGTCTGAAAACATCCTGTGCCGAACCCACATGCTGTAATAGCTGCCTAGCTGAAACCGGTCCGATGCCGGGAAGGAAGGAAAGTGCTAATTTATAAATCAGCTGCTCATCCATTTATCTGAAAAAATATTATTGAATAGAACTGCATGCGAAATTAGTTTTACCTGGTCAGAGATCTTCCTAATTAATGATGTTATTGTGCAGATAAATCAAAATGACATCAGCTATTTCAAAAGCGGGTATTTAGTATACTTGTCAAGGTCGAATTTCCTAGAAAACAGAAGCCCCATCAAACCATGATCAAAACACGTCTGGCACTCTTGATTTTTATAGCTGTCTCATTTCATTTGTCAGGACAAAACAAAACCGGAATTTCAGGTACCATAAGGACTGGCACTAAAGGGGAACCCCTCTCCGGAGTGACCGTAAGCAGTGGCAGCACCTATGGTACCGCATCTGCATCCGATGGCACGTATCGCCTCGAGTTGCCGGCCGGCGAACACAAAATCGAGTTCCGGCTGCTTTCCTTTAAAACCATCACGAAGGACATCACCCTTCAAGCGGGCGAAACGAAAACGTTGGACATGACCCTTGAAGAAGAATCCCAGCTCTTGGATGTCGTCGTAGTGAGTGCATCCAAATTCGAGCAACGCATAGAGGAAGTGACGGTCTCCATGGAGGTGCTGAAACCTTATCTGATTGAAAACACGAACGCCACCTCCGTCGATCAGTCGTTGGATCAAGTACCAGGTGTTAGCATCGTGGATGGTCAAGCCAACATCCGAGGCGGAAGCGGCTGGAGCTACGGTGCCGGAAGTCGTGTACAGGTGATGGTGGACGACTTACCGCTGCTGGCAGCCGATGCGGGCGATGCGAAGTGGAGCTTCATTCCTACTGAAAATATCGAGCAGGCTGAAATCATCAAAGGCGCATCATCCGTGTTGTATGGATCATCCGCTCTCAACGGCACCATCAATTTCAGAACAGCGTACGCGAAAGACAAACCCGTAACCAAAGTGGGATTCTTCCAGGGGGTATATGATCATGCGACGCAGGAACTGAATGACACCTCCTACCATCTCGACTACCGCGAAACGGCCATGCCACGGTACGGAGGAATGAACGTCTTTCACGCACAACGATTCGGCAATTTCGACATGGTAGCCGGAGCCAACATGTTCGTCGACGAAGGTTATCGGAAGGGCGACAATGAACAGCGTGCGCGGTTCAACGCAGGATTGCGATACAATGTACCGACAGTCCAAGGCCTCTCCGTCGGAGTCAATGGCAATGTGATGCATTCGGAAGGGACGAATTATTTTCTTTGGGCCAACTGTAAAGACAGCGCCTACTTTCCAGGGGCTAACACCACGTCCGATTACACGACACTTCGAGCTACGGTCGATCCCTTCGTACGCTATGTCAGCGACAAAGGGAATTCGCTCGTGTACCGTAGCCGCTACTTTCTGACCGACAACCAGAACAATACCAACCAAAGTTCTCGGTCGACGACCACCTATTCCGAATTGCAATACCAACGCATCGTCAACAAGGATATCACCTTCACGGCAGGCGGAGTGTATGTGCTGAACTCCGTTACCAGCGACCTCTATGGCGATCATGAAGGAACGCAGGGAGCCGCCTACTGCCAGGTGAACTATAGCCACGACCGCATCAACGCGACTGCGGGCGCTCGTGCCGAGCGATACACGGTCGATGACAGAAAAGACAAGTGGACTCCGGTGGTGCGCCTGGGACTTAACTACCGGCTGACCGAAGGCACGTTCTTGCGCGGCTCGTTCGGTCAGGGGTATCGCTTTCCTACTGTCGCAGAACTTTTCGTCCGAACCAACGTCGGAAGTCTGAATGTGTATCCGAACGATTCACTGACGGCTGAACGAGGTTGGAGTGCCGAACTGGGCATCATGCAAGGATTCCGTTTAGGCAATTGGAAAGGACTTGTCGATGTAGCCGTGTTCCAGAACGACTACAAGGACATGACAGAATTCACATTCGCACAATGGGGCACCTTCACGGATCCATTGTTCGGCTTCGGATTCCAATCGATCAATATCGGCAATACACGCATCCGCGGAGCGGAACTTTCAGTAGGAGGCTCCGGCGAAATCGGAATCGGATCCACACTCAGGGTGTTCGGCGGTTACACCTATCTTGATCCACGACTGGTCTCTTTCGACAGTTCGTATATCTCGAAAATCGGTCCTGACAACATCCTCGGCAGCGACTCCAGCGATTTCCTCAAATACCGCTTCCAGCATACCGCCAAGATCGATGTGCAATTCGACCGAGCCAAGTGGTATGTTGGCATGAGTGTCCGCTACACCAGCTTCATGGTGAACATCGATAACATCTTCGTGAGCCCGCTGTTTGAAACCGCTTTCCCGGGATTCGGCGTGGGGTATTACCGCGACCAGCATCATCACGGCGATGCGGTTGTCGACTCCCGATTCTGCTGGAAATTCCAGGAAGGCGTTCGACTATCGTTCATTGCGAAAAACCTGTTCAACAACGTCTTCATGCAACGACCTGCCGACATGCAGCCTCCGCGGCAATTCGTCCTGCAGGCGAATGTCGAGTTCTGATTCAGCTACCGGTGGCTTCAATCCTTATTTATTCTTACGACCTTTGTAGTCGTGATGAATCATCTTTCTGTAAACCGTACTGCCTTACTGACCGGCCACGAAGGCTCGGTCTATGCATTGGAACGATCAGCTGATCATGATAAGTTCTTTTCAGGAGGAAGCGACCGCCTTGTTTGTGAATGGAGCATCGACGCAGCGACTCCGCCGCAAGCGTTGGTGAATGTTGGCGCCATCATTTACTCCATTCGGCTGGTGGAATCGTCAGGCAAACTGCTCATAGGCACTTCGGCTGGACATCTTCACGTGATCGACCTTGCATCGCGGAAGGAAATTCGGAACATCGCTCACCACGAGAAAGGCATCTTCGATATCGCTTTTTCCAAAGAGACCGATCGGCTCTACACCACTTCTGGTGACGGACATTTGTCGGTATGGAGACTGTCTGATTTTTCATTGATCTCCGATTTTCATTTATGTCAGGAAAAAGTCCGTGCAGTTGCGGTA
>JBJTRB010000215.1:0-3780 GCA_046075925.1 Bacteroidota bacterium
GGTGAAAGAAGTGTCTTTGGACTAAGCGTTATTTAACATAATAATCGACAAACAAGTAAAACCATGAAAAAACTGATCATATCGGTTTTGTGTCTGCTAGTATCGGTCAGTCCGAAAGTGAATGCGCAGCAGAGTAATGTGCAGAGTGCCAATAAGTGGCTGACTTATGATCCATTGAAGTACAGCGATCTTGTGAATGCGAAGACAAGTATCGACCTGGCGGCAGAAAACGAGACCACGAAGAACGATCCCAAAATGTGGTACTACCGCGGAAAGGTTTACAACAAGATTGCCAGTAACAATGAAGCAAAGGAAAAGAACCTCGATCCGGATGCGATTGAAAAGGCGGTGGTGAGTTTTGTGAACTGCATCAAGACAGACACCAAAAAGAACCACTACGACGAAACGAAATCCCTTGTGTGGCAGTCAACTATCACCTTGTTCAATAAGGCGGTTACGACGTATTCATCCGGTGACCCGAAGGCAGCCATCAGGATGTACCAGGTCATTTTCGATGTATTTCCGCTTGATGTCGACAATAACCTGAAGCGCAATAACATCACACAGGAAATCCTCTATAAGAATATCTACTTCGCCGCCAAGAAGGCCGGAGACAAAGCCACCGCTGAAGCCAATCTCCAAAAGTTGATCGATGTGAAGTTCAACGACCCGAATATCTATATCTGGATGAGTGACCTTCAGTTGGAGAAAACGGATACGGCTGGTGCCATTTCTACGGTCGAAAGCGGACTTGACGTATTCGATGACAATCCTAAACTCATTTCACGCCAGATCAGTCTGTATCTGATGTCGGGCAAAACCGAGGTCTTGATCGGAAAATTGGCTGAATCGATCGAGGCAGCGCCTGATAATGAAATCCTATACCTTATTAGAGGCGAGCTCTATGAACAGAAAAAGGAATATGCCAAAGCCGCTGCAGATTACTCCAAAGCACTGGAAATCAATCCGGACAACCTGACTGCCAATTACGATATGGGCACCATGGTGTTTAATGAGGCTGCCGAAATCGTCAAAAAAGCGCAACAAACGGCTAATAATGCAGAATATGAGAAGCTGGAGAAGGAATACACCGCAAAATTCCAGTCGGCCGAGAAATACCTGGATAAGGCAAAGGAAGTAAACCCCAAGAAAACCGAGGACGAACTGGCGAAATACAAGGTCACGTTGCAATCTTTGCGTCAACTGTATGCCAGGACAAATCGTTTGGACAAGGCCAACGAAGTGAAAGGGGAGCTGGAGAAGCTCTGACCATACTAATTTCTTCCCACCATTTACGAAGGGCGGACGGAACGCGGGCACTGGATAGTCGCCCGCGTTCGTTCATTATGGATACTCGGTAGGGATGTTCTTTTACATTATTACTTAACATAATATTAATTATAAGACAGAAGGGTATTCGAATACGTCGAAAAATGAGAGGAAATCATTTGCCTTCAGGTTTTTGGGAGTCGCCCATCCAAATCGGTAGTCTACCAAACTTAAGGGGATCCTTCGACTGACTTGGGTTACTTTGAAATCACTTCCCTGACACACAGCCAAACGATGAACACGCAAAAACAGAACGACATGAAAACCAGCTGTTGTCATTCCCATCAGATTATCGCTGCCACCGACGGTGCCAGCTTGTGCGGTAACCCGGTATGTAATCACTACCTGTCGCCTACTGATCCCATTCAGGCTCCTCGTACTTGGAACCGCCTCTTTATCGCATTTTTCTTCGTTTTCTCCTTTATGTTGACCCTGGAGGATTTTTCCAACACGTCACCAGAAGCTGAAATCACCCAAAATGTGGTAAAAAACCTCGAAAAGACCCGTGAATTAACATCGGATCACCTTCGGGATGAAATCGGAAAGCAACATTTGATCTGCCCTGACCAAGTCTATGCGCAGATGATGTTGGAATCAGGTCACCTGGGTTCCTATCTGACCAAAAAGGCTAATAACCTGTTGGGTATGCGTTATCCCTACAAACGTACCACCACCGCTATCGGATTATTCCTGCCGGAAAAGAACCAGATTGTGATTGGAGACCAAGCTTCCTTGATGAAATACCACAACCAGAATCATTATGCGGTTTACGCCAGCTGGCAGGACTGCGTAAAGGATTACAAGAACTGGCAGGATGAGTGCTTCAGGCTAACCGATCGTTATCTGGCTTTCCTTGGAAATTATTATGCAGAGGATCAGCAATACGTAGAAAAGATCCGCTCTATCTCCCAAAAGTGATTTTACCCCGACACACCAATGAAAAAGCCCCGGAATTTCGGGGCTTTGTTTTTTTATTCAGAGGAATCAACCGCAGTTGACAATACTGAAAATCCAGGTGATGGCTGCTGCAATCCACAGGAATGCCATGACAGCTGCTCCACCTTCTCCGAAATACGTATACCAGATGCCCTTGGGGCTTTCGGCGTGATGTTGGTTGGCCATTTTGATAAGAGTAGAATTATTCCTGCAAATTTCGAAATACAATCCGATTCTGACAAGTCTCTGCGACCATCGAATCAACAGGCCCTGTTGATGGCCGATCCATGAAATCCGACCCTGGGGCTCAGTTGTTCAGCTTCTGGCAGTACAGCTCGATGAAATCATCCAGCTTTTTTCTCCGGTATTGCATGACGAATCTGGGATGTGGCAAGGGCACGAGCTCTGAAAAATAGCCTTCCTCGAGGTTCACTTTCGAGAAATAATCGAACAGTTTTCCTTCACCTAGTATGAAGGCCACGGACCGGTCGCACCCGAATTCCAATTGCCTGGCCATAGACCTTCGTATGAAAGCATCCGTGCTGGCGATCAATTCTTTGTCATCATAAAAATTGAGATTCACGTCTTCCTTCATGAACCCCAGCGGACAGACGGAAGTCACAAAAAACCTCCTGTAAAAATGAACTGTACCGCCCATGGCTTCGATCATCCTATAGATGAAATCACTCGAAAGTTCCGGACGCTTATTGAATGAATTCGAAATGGCACAATCCTGTTCAAGACTTACAGGATCCGTGAATGGAATTCCCGTGATCCCTGCGCCCAACCTGCCAGGATTAATTCCCAATAAAAACCTTCGTGCATTTTCGTCTCCGAAGAAACGTGAATAAAAGAGATCGTTCACTCGGTTGACTTCGGGATCCGTGAAAGGCCTGAGCAAAGTGACTCCTTTCGGCAATTTCAATCGGACTCCAGCCAACCACCGGTTGAAATCAAGGACGTGTTCTCCGAATGACGCTTTAGAACTCAAATCCAGTCCACTCCTTTTCTTAGCCACGATACGGTAGTCGCTTCCTCGCTTCCCTCTGCAGGTTGATAATCGTATTTCCACGCAGCCAAGGGTGGCAGACTCATCAAGATGGATTCTGTTCGTCCGTTGGATTCCAACCCGAATTTGGTCCCACGATCAAGTACCAGGTTGAATTCTACGTATCGTCCTCTCCTTATCTTCTGCCAATCCAAATGATGCTCCTCGAATGGAACATCCTTGTTACGACGCATCAACTCACGGTAAATGATCGGAAAAGCGGAGCCGACTTCTTGTAGGAAGGCAAAGCGCTTTTCAAAATCATGTGTTTCATCTTCTCCCAGGTAATCGAAGAAAATCCCTCCGATGCCTCTGGTTTCATTTCGATGAGTGATGTGGAAATAGTCGTCAGCCCATTTCTTGAACTCCGGATAATAACCGGGCTCGAACTTGTCACAAACATTTTTCAAAAAGCGATGAAAATAACGGGCATCATCCGGTTTAACATAATGAGGTGTAAGATCAAT
>JBJTRB010000216.1:0-21230 GCA_046075925.1 Bacteroidota bacterium
CCAACAAGAGGCCGCCAAGGTTGCTGGCTACCAGGTAGAGACTCATGCTGAAAACGTGACCTGCCCGTAACAGTTGTAGCGATTCCAACCCGAAGGAGGAAAACGTGGTGAAGCCACCCAGGATTCCTACAAAAAGGAAATTGCGCCACATTTCAGGGATAGGGTGAGAGGCAATTGATCCAGCCAGGAAACCGATGGCCAGGCATCCGATCAGGTTGACAGAGAGTGTGCCGAATGGAAACTGACTACCTAACTGGCGGGTGGTCCATGCTGAAAGCAGGAAACGCAAGATGGTTCCCACACCACCACCGATGAATAAGACGGTCCATTTTCCCATGGGTTCAAGAGGCTGATCCAACTACGTCAATAAGCAAACGGATCACTTGCCGTTGGTGAACTTGTAACCAAGTCCGACACCGATGACCTGGCGGTACTGGGTTTGTTTCAAAACATTGTCATCGCATACCACCTGGAAGATCACGCTGGCGGTGAGCAGTTTGTTCACCTTCATCAGGATACCGGTTTCCCAGTTCACGTCCACATTGGTTCGGTTCGATTTCACTTCGTCCGTGTAGTTGTCGAACAATTCGAGCCGCGTTGCCAAAGTCACATTGGTCATGATTTCCTTTCTGAATCTGGCGTTCAGGTAGGCGCCGAATTCTTTGCGTGTCCGCTTGCCGTCTTTCACACCGTAGCGGCCTTCGGCAGCTAAGGTCGCATCGTTTACGATGATAAACCGAGAGGAGACGGGAGAGATGAATACTTCGAAGTAGTCAGTAGGACGATAGGTGAAACCGAAGGAACCTACAAGGAAGGCCGGGGCAAGAAAATGAGATACCACAACGGAGTCATTCGGGTATTCGTAGCCGTTGGCAAATTGGCTCTTGAAGTTGGCCAGCAAACTGTAATACCATTTGCTTGCCGGTGAGAACCGGTAGCCGTATTTGGTTGTGAAGTCGATCTGGTCATCTGTTTTACGTACACTCTCAGAACTGGTCTTCTGAATCGCATAAGAGAGCAAGAGCAGATTGTCCCAGCGTGTCCGGCCTTTGTCGTAGTTCGCATACAAGTTACTGTTCGATGCCAGTGAGAAAGAACCTTCTCCGCCCGGCGCCCAATTCGAGAGACTCACTTGTGAAAAGTTGAGGTTGATGAATCCTCCGGACTTCCAGGGACCAAGACTGTCGACGCCTTTGTTGCGAAGCGAGTCGGCTGAGAAAGTAGCGATCGCATTTACGTTACCCGCCTGACCGTAGCTGGTGGCTGAAAGTATCACGAGTGAGAAAAGGAGGAACCTGTAATTTTTCATGTGGATAGGGTTGTGATTTTTACAGTTAAGCATCCAAGTGTCATTTCTTCAGTAGATCGCGGATTTCAGTCAGTAATTTTTCTTCGTTGCTTGGTCCGGGAGGAGGAGCAGGAGCCTCTTTCGATTTGAGTCTGTTGAAGGTTCTGACAACCAAAAACACGCAGAAGGCTACGATGATGAATTCACTAACGGATTGAAAGAAATTTCCCACGTTCAGTGTGACATCCGCTTTTCCGGCCGTCAGGTCGGCTAGGTGGATTTTTATTTCGGTGAAATTGACACCGCCAATCAGGAAGCCAACGGGCGGCATGAGCACATCGGTCACCAACGAATTGACGATTTTACCGAAGGAAGCACCGATAACGACACCGACCGCCAGGTCGATCACATTGCCGCGCTGAATGAAGGAACGGAATTCACTGGTAAGTGACATGTGAGTAGTTTTTTTGGTTCGGGGGCAAGTTATGTTTTTTGCTAAAAAGAGCAATCCGGAGGGCACTTTACTTCCGGAATCTGATTGCTTTTCGGACCTTTGCGGCCGTGTTAACCCTGAACGACATCAATTTTGAATTTGGAGGCCGGTATCTGTATAAGGATGCTTCCTGGCAGATCAATCCCGGCGAGAAAATAGGTCTTGTCGGCAGAAACGGAACCGGAAAGTCCACACTACTGCGTATCATCAACGGTGAGTATGCCATCGAAAGTGGTGAAATCAACAAGCTGCGCGGGCTGACTATCGGCTTCCTAAACCAGGATTTGCTCAGCTTTTCCACCGACGATTCCATCGAAGAGGTGGCACTGGGTGCCTTCGAAGAGGCGCTCGAAATCGAGAAACAGATCGAGGTGGCGTTGGAAAGGATCGAGAAAGGGGATGAGTCACAGGCACTGCTGGAAAAATTGCACGACCTCCAGGTGCGCTTTGAACAGCTTGACGGTTATCGTTTGCGCCAGCGTACTGCCGCCATGTTGGAAGGACTTGGTTTTACCACCGACGACCTTAAACGATCCTACAAGGAGTTTTCCGGCGGCTGGCGGATGCGGGTGATGTTGGCTCGCATCGTTTTGCGCGAGCCTGATCTGTTGTTGTTGGACGAACCTACGAACCACCTGGACCTGCCGTCCATTCAATGGGTGGAGGAATTCCTCCAGAAGTACCGCGGTACGGTGATTGTCGTTTCGCACGACCGCTGGTTCATCGATCGTATCGTCAACAAGATCGCCGAGATCGCCAATCAGAAGATCACGTTGTATACCGGTAATTTCTCTGATTACGTCAGGCAGAAATCCGAACGCCTCGAATTGCAGGACGCTCAGTACAAGAACCAGCAGCAATACATCAAGGAGCAGCAGAAGCTCATCGACCGTTTCAGATACAAGGCTTCCAAAGCCAAAATGGCTCAGTCCAGGATCAAGATGCTGGATAAGATGGAACGGGTAGAGGCAGTAGAGGACGATGGGTCGGATATCCGAGTGAAGTTCGAGATCAGCCGACAGCCGGGCAAGAAGGTGGCTGAGCTTTCCATCAAAGACAAATCCTTCGGTGATCTGCACTTGCTAAAAGACACGGGTGCGACCATTCTACGAGGCGACAAGATCGCGTTGATCGGAGCCAATGGAAAAGGGAAGTCCACCTTGTTACGTATGATCAACGGGTCGGAACCGTATGCGGGCTCGGCCGAACCTGTCCACGAAGTGCATCCTGCTTTTTATGCGCAGCATCAGTTGGAGTCGCTCAACTTGCAGAACGATCTCATCACCGAATTGGCCGACTGGGCTACCGATCGCAAAGAGTCTGAATTGCGTGCCCTGCTTGGCGCATTTCTTTTTTCAGGCGACGATGTGTTCAAGAAGATCTCTGTTCTTTCAGGTGGTGAAAAAGCCCGCGTCGCTTTAGCAAAGACCATTCTTACCAAAGCCAATTTTCTGGTTTTGGACGAACCGACCAACCACCTTGACATGCATTCGGTTTCCATCCTTATCGACGTCTTGGAAGAATACGAGGGTACTTTCATTGTCGTCTCTCACGACAGGCATTTCCTGTCTTGTATCGCCAATAAGATCTGGTGGATCGAGGACCGACGGGTGCGAGAGTATCCTGGAACCTACGAGGAATTCGAGCAATGGCAAAAGGAGCAATCGCTGAAGAAAAAGCAATCCGAGCCCAAGCCGGCACCCAAGCAGCCAAAGCCCGCACCAGTGCCGGTCAATGTAGTTAGCGAAGAGGATAAGAAACAGGCGAAACGCTTACGCCAGCAATTGGATAAATGCGATGCGGAATTGGAGCGTCTCAAGTCGCAAAAAGTGAGTATCGAATCAGGCTTGTCGGATCCGTCCGTTTATGGCACGCCAGAGAAATTCCAATCGCTGCTTGCTGAGTTCAATGCGCTGGAAAATAAGATCAAATCAACTACGACGGAGTGGGAAGAGTTGTTCGGTAAGCTGAGTGCCTACGAGTCCTGAATCGGGAAGTGGTCTGCTTCGTTATTTTTAGGCATTCGACCCTTTTTTCACAACATTCACCCCGGTGAATCCCTACCTCAGTCAAAAAAAGTGGCTTTTTAAAGCCTGATTCCTATTTTTGAAGCATCCTTTCGGATAATAAGAAATGATAACGCAGGTCACCTCCGGAGTAAAAGTCAGCGTCGAGACGTTCTACCGTCCCGATCAAAGTCAGCCTCGTCTGAGCCAGCATGTGTTCGCATACAGGATCACCATCACCAACAATAGCGACTTCTCTATACAGTTGAAACGCCGTCATTGGTATATCATGGATGCTTGTGCTCGCAACCGCGAAGTAGAAGGTGAAGGAGTGGTAGGCGATTTTCCCATCATCGCTACCGGCGAATCATTCCAATACGTATCCGGCTGCAATCTCGATTCTGAAATTGGAAAGATGTTCGGGACCTATTTGATGGAGCGCCTCATCGACAAGAAACAGTTCTTTGTTCGGATTCCAGAGTTTCAACTGGTAGTGCCGTACAAACTCAATTGAAGATATTCCATACCAAACCACCCAACCGTTCCTACCTAAGGAGCGGCTTTTTTGTTTTCATGAATAGATCTCTTTCAGTTTCTTCGTTCGATAGTCGAAGATGGCTTCGATCTTTTTTCGGATGAAAAGGAAGTTGAACAAGTCTCCAAGAATTCCAAGCGGAATCACATAGTGCACGACATCGGTCATCTCGGTGCCTCCGTCGACGGCTTTGAAACGATGCTGGTGGTGCCACATGCAATAAGGCCCTATCCTTTGCTCGTCCACGAAATAGGTCGGAGCGGATACGTGGGTGATTTCGGTTACCCAGGTCGTCCGGTAGAAAGGTAACGGAGAAACCCTGTAACGGATGAGCTGTCCGGCATAGGTTTTACCTTCCATCTGAACGGATGTGATCTTAAAATCCATTTCCGGCGGTGTGATCAGGCGCAAGTTGTGTGGAGAGGAGAAAAAGTCCCACGCCTGGTCGATCGGGATAGGCAAGAACTGGGTGCGGGAAAGACAATGTATGGACATGTCAGGAGAACAATGAAAGTCCATAAAGGTTCAGCAGGCCTTCAAACTCGTATCTTCGTCGACGTATGGATTCCAATCAACAGCTTTCAGAGCGAGCCCAAGCCTTCGAGCGTCTGGCGGTCATCATGGATGAACTTCGCGAGCAGTGTCCATGGGATCGTAAGCAGACCCTTGAGTCGTTGAGACATCTCACGATCGAAGAGACCCACGAGTTGTCCGATGCGATACTCGACAACGATTTACCCTCCATCAAGAAGGAGCTCGGCGATTTGATGCTGCATCTGGTTTTTTACGCACGCATCGCACAAGAGCAAGGCGCTTTCGATATCGCAGCCGTCATACATGGAGAATGTGAAAAGCTCATCCATCGGCATCCGCATATTTATGGCGATGTGAAGGTGCAGGACGAGGATGAAGTCAAGCGGAATTGGGAAGCATTGAAATTGAAAGAAGGAAACGTATCCGCTTTGGGAGGTGTTCCAAAATCATTGCCTGCACTCATAAAGGCGATGCGTATCCAGGAAAAGGCGCGAGGAGTCGGATTCGATTGGGAACGGCCCGAGCAGGTGTGGGAAAAGGTGATGGAGGAAATGGACGAATTCGAAAAAGAGGCCGTTGCTGATAACAAAGCAAGGGCTGCCGAAGAATTCGGCGATCTGCTTTTTGCACTGATCAATTACGCCCGATTCAAGGATATCAATCCTGAAGAGGCACTGGAAAGGACCAACCGGAAATTCATCCGCCGATTCCAGTACCTGGAAGCATCGGCTGCGAAGGCCGGACGTTCTCTTCGTGATATGACTTTGGAGGAAATGGATGTGTACTGGAATGAAGCGAAACGCATGGAGTGATCGTTGTCGCTGAACAACATCCCGTGTTGTTTGTTTATCGAATCCGATACGTAACTTCGCGACTCGATTTACCACTAAAAACTCCAAAACATGTTACAAGTAGGTCAACAAGCCCCTGATTTCAAACTCATTGATATCGACAAGAACGAGGTCACCCTCGAGAAATTCCGCGGAAAGAACCTCGTGCTTTTTTTCTTTCCCATGGCATGGACGGGAGTCTGCACCAAAGAAATGTGCGCCATCCAGGAGGATTATACTTCCTACTCGAACCTGAATGCCCAGACGGTCGGTGTATCCGTAGACACTTTGTTTGCGTTGAAGCGCTTCGGTGAAGATAACAAGATCGCTTTTCCGCTTCTTTCTGATTTCAACAAGCAGGCTATCAAGGATTATGGAGTCGTACACACCGATTTCGCCTTCGGTTACAAGGAAGTGGCCAAGCGTGCTACGTTCGTTTTGGATAAGGATGGCGTCATCCGTTTCATCGAAATCCTTCCTCAGCTTGGCGATATGCCCAACATGGATGCCATCAAAGATGCGCTGAAAGGACTTTCCTGAAAACCGACAAGATGAATCATCGAAGGGCCCTCGCGGCCCTTTTTTATTAACTCAAAAGTGCAAGTGCAGCACCTGCAACGATAGTCAGTAGTTTGTAGATGTTGTAACGGTGCTCTTCGTAGGATTCGAAAAGAATGGTAGTGGAGATGTGCAGGAAGATGCCGATCACCAGAGCCATGAAGCGGTCGAACAGCAAGGTCAAATCGTGCGAAGCATGCTGGCTCATGATGGCCCCTCCGAATGCACCCAAAGGCGCCATGGCTGCAAAGACGGCCAGATAAAGCAGGGAAGAACGTTTTCCGATTCCCGAGTCGAGTAGCATGGTCATCAAGGCGATGGCTACAGGAATGTGGTGCAGAATGATGCCGGCAAGGAGGGAAGTTCGTGTGCTTTCATCTGCAAAGCGCTGGGCCAATGGAACGCCTTCCAACAGACTGTGAATGCATAAGCCGGCCATCAAGGCGAAGGGAAAGGCTTTGCCGTGTTCCCGGTGCACATGCATATGTCCGTGCTCGATCCCTTCCGAAAAGATCTCGAGGATGATTTGCAGAAAAAAGCCGGCCAGGATGAAGATGCCGATGTGGTATCCACCCGAGTCGTATACTTCCGGCAAAAGGTGGAGAACACTGAGACTGAAAAGATAAGCTCCGCTGAAGGCAAGCAACAATTTCAGGTTCTTACCAGAAATCCGGCCGTACGTGAAGAGCAGTCCGCCGCTGAGGAAGATCGAAAAGAAGAGGGTAAGGAAAACGTAAGTCGGCATCATCCGTAGCGGGTAAATATCGACTTATTTCTTCATGGCTGCAATCACCCACCTTTGCGAGTTCTCGGGAGAGAATGGGCCAAGGGCATAATCGCCGAACTCATGGATTATTTCCAAACCGGTAGCTGATATCATCCTGCGAAGTTCTTCAGGCGTGAAACTGCGCAGACGCTCTTCGAAGCGGAAGGGTTTGCCTTCTGCTTCGAACTCGATGGACTTTACGACGAAACGATCGTCCAGCCGCTTGGTGACGTTGAAGTGGATGCCGTCATTCACTTCTGTATGCGGATTCAGTGTATGGCGGATGACCCAATGCATATTTGCGTAGTCGAAGACGAATGTCCCGCCAGGTTTGAGGTTGTCGGCAGCTGCCTGCAGACTGGCTTGGCTTTCTTTGTCGTCTTCGAAATACCCGAAACTCGAGAACAGATTCAATGCATAGTCGAAGTGGTCTTTCTTGAAAGGTTTTCGCATGTCATGCAGAAAAAAATGGAGTCGCTCGTTCTCGAATTGCTTGTCGAACGTAATGCTGGCCGGCGAAATATCGAAGGCGCTGACATCGAAGCCGCATCGGTTCAGGTACAAAGCATGACGACCGCGCCCACAAGCGATATCCAACAGCTTGCCGCTGCGGTCGAATCCCAATTGCTTTACCAAGCGTCCCAGGAAATCTTCTGCTTCCGCCTGATCCCTGTGTTTGTAGAGCGAATGATAGTAGGGGGAATCGAACCAGGATTCGAACCAGTCCTTCGGTTTCTCCATTTTACAAAACTAATCAGCAACCGGTAGAACGACAATTCCGACTTTCAACATCTTGGCTGTATAACGATATCCGTACTGTTTCAATATCTGGCTCTAATGGCAGACCTTTGACACAACCGGTTCGTATTCATCGCCGGGCGCAAAAATGTTCCGACTTATCGCCAAGACGTATGCAGGTTTCGAGGAAATAGCGGCTGAAGAGCTGCTTTCTTTCGGTGCTGCCGAGGTTTCAGCCGGTCATCGCGCCGTACTCTTCAAAGGCGACTTAGAGACCATGTACAAGGCGAACTTGCATTCGCGCTACTCGCTCCGGATCCTTCGTCATATTCATTCCTTTCCTGCTCCCAACGAACAGCAGCTGTACGATGGAATCAGCAGAATGGATTGGTCTGACTTCCTTGCGGCGGATGGTTCTTTGGCCATCGATGCGGCATTGACCAAGTCGAATCTCACGCACTCGCAATTCGTAGCCCAGAAGACCAAGGATGCCATCGTCGACCAGTTCCGGATGAAATTCGGCCGTCGCCCCGATGTCGATTTGGAATCTCCATCCCTGAGGATCAACGTGTACATTCATGAGAATGTCGCCTCCATATCGCTCGATTCCTCCGGTAGTTCGTTGCACAAGCGTGGATACCGGGTGCATCAGGGTGTAGCTCCTTTGAGTGAAGTCATGTCTGCGGGTATGATCAAATTAGCCGGTTGGGACAAAAGCTCCTCCTTCCTTGATCCGTTCTGCGGTAGTGGTACGCTGCTGATTGAGGCAGCGTTGATGGCAGGCAACTTCGCTCCCGGTATTTTTCGTAAGCGTTTCGGCTTCATGTCTTGGCGCGACTACGACCAGCAATTATGGCAGCGATTGGTGACGGAGGCAAGGAGCCAGGAAAATCCCGGAAACATTCCTGCAATCGTCGGTCTTGACATCGACCGGCGTACCGTGGGATATGCAGCTGAAAATGTCGCATCGGCTGGTTTGCTTGGAAAAATAAAACTGGAGAATGCTTCCTTCATGGATTTCACTCCCGATTCCGCTGGTCCATGGTTCATTGTTTCCAATCCGCCTTACGGCGAACGGATTTCCTCTTCCGATCTCGCCGGATTGTATAAAGGAATCGGCAACACCTTGAAACGGAGCTATCCGGGCTCAACGGCGTGGCTGTTGAGCGGTAGTAGAGAAGCCGAGAAAAACATCGGGCTACGACCTGCTCGCAGATTGCCCCTTTGGAACGGTCCCATCGAATGTCGTTTCCTGAAATTCGAGTTGTATTCGGGATCGAAGCGAAAAGGAGAATCTGATCCGAGCTAGTAAGCCCTCGGATTTTTTGTTACCTTTACGTGCAACTTTTTTTCAGATACCCTTATGAAAGTTGCAACCGGTCGCTATCTCGGCGAAGCCCTCACTTACGATGACATTCTGCTCGTCCCTGCCTATTCGGAGATTTTGCCGAATCAGGTAGACGTATCCTCTCGACTCACCAAGTCGATCGGTCTGCACATTCCCGTTCTGTCAGCGGCCATGGATACGGTGACAGAAGCCGACATGGCGATTGCCATTGCACAAATGGGTGGCATCGGTATGTTGCACAAGAATTTATCCATCCAGGATCAGGCAGCGAATGTCCGAAAGGTCAAGCGTTCGGAGAGCGGCATGATTGCGGATCCGGTCACCCTGCATTCAGATGCATTGGTGCGGGACGCCCACCAGATCATGAAGAACTTCGGAATCGGTGGCATTCCCATCGTCGACAAATCTCATGTTCTTGTGGGTATTTGCACCAGCAGGGACCTGCGATTTGAAAAGGACATGAATCGGCCGGTAAGAGAAATCATGACCAAGGATCGACTGGTGACCACCACCGGCGTCAAGGACCTCAAGGAAGCCGAGAAGATCCTTCAGAAATACAAAATCGAAAAGTTGCCCGTCCTCGATAAGAAAGGCCGGTTAGTAGGCCTCATCACTTACAAGGATATCATCAAGATCAAATCCCGACCAGGTGCCTGCAAGGACGACAAGGGTCGACTAAGAGTAGGAGCGGCCATCGGTGTCACGGGTGATTCGCTGGAGCGTGCTTCCGCCTTGGTCGAAGCCGGAGTTGACATCATCACCATCGACACGGCACATGGTCATACCAAAGGTGTGGTGGAAGTGCTGAAGAAAGTCAAGAAGTCATTTCCTGGTTTACCGGTCATCGTTGGAAACATCGCAACAGCTGATGCTGCCCGATATCTTGCCAAAGCAGGAGCCGACGCCGTGAAAGTGGGGATCGGTCCAGGCTCGATCTGCACCACCCGCATCATTGCAGGAATCGGTGTGCCGCAGTTCACCGCGGTGTACGATGTAGCCCAAGCATTGAAAGGTTCCGGTGTAGGAGTGATTGCCGATGGTGGCATCCGTTACAGCGGCGATATTGCAAAAGCCATTGCTGCCGGAGCGGATTGTGTGATGTTGGGTTCCCTGCTTGCAGGTACGGAGGAGTCTCCCGGTGAGACCATCATCTACGAAGGACGTAAGTTCAAGACCTACCGCGGAATGGGTTCCATCGAGGCCATGCGCGAAGGATCGAAGGATCGCTATTTTCAGGCGCAGACCGATGACGTGAAGAAACTGGTGCCCGAGGGTATTGTAGGGCGCGTTCCATACAAAGGACAGGTCTCGGAAGAACTATACCAGTTGGTAGGTGGTTTGCGGGCGTCGATGGGATATGTCGGTGCTAAGAATATCGCCCAACTCCAAAAAGCCTCCTTCATTCGGATCACTTCTGCAGGTGTCCGTGAAAGCCATCCTCACGATGTCACAATCGTGAAAGAAGCTCCGAACTATCATCGCTGAAAATCACCTGCCGGATACACAAGCTCGCTCCAGTGCGATCTTTTCATTGTCGCCAGTGATCCGCAGGATGTAGCAGCCGTTGGCGAGTCCGTCGGTATCTATAGTGATTAGACCGCTTTTAATCTCAGTGCTTACTTTTCTGATCAACCGTCCATCCGGCTCCTGGATTTCGACAGTGAACTTATCGGAAAAAGTCCTTTCCATGTGGATATTCCATTTCCCGCTGGATGGATTGGGAAAAATTCCCGGCTTGTCTGATTCGTTCAGCTCGGTAACAGTGCTGGTTGCAGTGTCAACGACGATGAAGGAGGTCATCATGCCCATGTCTTCGTGAGCAAGATTGTGACAATGGTACATATAAGGGACAACGGCGTTCGTATAGTCTTCAAACCTCATGATGATCGAAACCGTTTCTTGTGGTAGGATATTGAAGACATCTTTCCAGCCCGACTCAGTGGGCGGAGGTGCGGATCCGTTGCGGCTCAGTACACGGAAGGATACGTCGTGCACATGCATCGGGTGGGAGATGTTCGAGAAGTTGGTGACATTCCAGAGCTCGATATCGCCCAGCCGCATGGTGTCGTTCACGAATCCCATGATGTATTGGAATCCATCCAGGTAGAAATTCCCCATGGCAGCCATGCCCTGTCCGGTGATGGTTCGGGTACGGGTGCGATTAGCAGACAAGGAGTCCCAAGTATTGACGGGTACCAGTGCGGTCGGGATAGTCGATGTGCCTCCAGGAATAGGAGGTAGGACACGTATTTGAAGGATTTGAAAATCGGCTCCCTCCAAGGGGCCGTTGCTGCCCATCATACCGGGCATGTTGCCAGGTATGGTTGTCGGCATTTCTGACGAATAGCTCATCAGGTAAAGGGTGTCTCCAACGGAGGAATTCAAATCGAGAAGGATTTCCGCACGTTCGCCGTTTGTCAGCTGTAATCTGTTGGTGGTGTAGGGAGCAGGCAACAAGGATGCGTCGCTGGCGATCACGTGGAAATTCCTGTTGTCACTGAATCCCAGATTGTAGACCCGCGACGAGGAGGCGTTCAATATCCGCAAGCGATTTACTTTTCCTTGCAAATCGAGGTAGGGGCGGATGACACCGTTGACCAACATGGAGTCACTCAATCCTCCGATGATGAATTGATTGCTGCCTGAATAGGTTCGGTCCTGAAGAATGACAGGAATATCGTCTGTGCCATAATCACGCGGCAGGTCGAGGGCCGACTCAGCACTATCACGCACGATGATGATACCGGCCATGCCCTTGGTGACTTGTGCTTCGGTGGACATGTGCACATGCGGATGATACCAATAGGTTGCAGCCGGATTCATCACTTTGAAGGACGAGACGAAGTTGCCGCCTGCAGGAATCGTTGTCTCAGGTCCACCGTCCATGGCAGCAGGTACATGCAGTCCATGCCAGTGCATGGATGTCTCTTCGTTCAGGTGGTTGTTGATGGTAATACTGACCGAATCGTTTTTTTGAAAAATCAGTGTAGGCCCAAGGTAGTCGCCGTTGATCCCATACGTCAATGTCCTGAATCCTGGAAGTAATTGCAGGGAGCCTGTGTCACAGTCTAACGTGAATGAAGTGCCAGTCGAAGTAGGAGGAATCCACAACGGACTCTGGTATGGCTGCCCGTTTACTAGCAGGAAGGAGGTGAAGATGGCCAGAAAAGTCAGGCCGGATTTCCGGAACATCGGGATAGAATTTGGTGCCTTGAAATTACAGCTTTCCTGACGGAAGCCGACTGACTGAGCGCATTGATCTTAATATCTGTTAACCTCATTCCTCGTAAGTGCCTGTTAGTCAACTTTTTCATTCATTCTTCATCGATCGGTAAGATTGGGATGCAACCTTTGCTTTATTAAATTTGCACCTCTCTAAAACATAGTGACCCAACCATGAAATACCGTCTGCTTCCACTGCTCGTTTGTCTGACCTTTCTTCAGTCCGTCATTGCCTTTTCTCAGGATCCTGCCGATCCCATCATTCTGACTGTAGGCGGAGAACAGATTCCGCGTAGCGAGTTCATCCGCGTCTTCAAGAAGAACAACACCAAAGAATCGGGCTTCGAAAAGAAAGCGGTTGATGATTACCTGGAGCTATACATCAACTACAAAATGAAAGTGCACGAAGCGCTGGAACTTGGCATGGATACCGTGCAATCTTTCAAAGATGAATTGGCGGGTTATCGTAAACAGCTTGCTCAGCCTTATCTGGTCGATAAGCAAGTGAGCGACGCGTTGATCAAAGAAGCCTACAACCGCATGAAGACGGATATCCGTGCAAGCCATATCCTCATCAAGTGCGATCCCAATGCATTGCCTAAGGATACCCTGGAAGCATACAACAAGGCATTGAAGGTACGAGTAGAGGTGATCAAGGGCTCTGACTTCGCTGCTGCGGCGCGTAAATACTCTGACGATCCATCAGCCAAAGAGAACGGCGGTGACTTGGGTTATTTCACTTCCATGCAGATGGTGTATCCTTTTGAATCAGCGGCGTATTCCTTGAAGAGCGGAGATGTTTCTCAGCCAGTAAGGACCCGCTACGGCTACCATGTCATCAAGGTGTATGACATCCGAGCCAACCAGGGTGAAATCCGCGTTTCACATATCATGGTAAAAATAGCTGCCGGTGTTACCGGGGATGACTCGGTTAAAGCGGTTCAGAAAATAAATGAGATCCACGCTAAGTTGAAGGCGGGTGACAAGTTCGAGGATTTGGCCAAGCAATTCTCCGACGACCAGAGTTCTGCTAAGAACGGAGGACTTTTGCCTTGGTTCGGAACGGGTCGGATGGTTCCTGAATTCGAAGTTGCTGCCTATGCGTTGAAATACCCGGGTGACTTCTCCGGCCCTGTGCGCACTTCGTATGGCTGGCACATCATCAAATTGATGGAGACCAAGCCGCTTCCTTCCTTCGAGAGCATGCAAGCCGAGCTCAAACAACGTGTTCAAAAGGATTCCCGATCCGATCTGAGCAAGACCTCGATGATCGCCAAGATCAAAGCCAAGTACGGCTTCAAGGAAAATGTCAAGGCGCGTACCGATTTTTCCAAAGTGATCGATTCCACTTTGTCGCAAGGTTCGTGGTCGGCCGATAAGGCAATGGGCATGAACGCAGTCATGTTCACACTTGGCAACCAGAATCACACGCAATCCGAGTTCAGTACCTATCTGTTGGATCATCAAAGCCGTCGTGGCGTCCCCATGCCTCCCGTGTCGATGATGAACTCTCTTTACTCCGAGTGGGTGGATGAAACGTGCATTTCCATGGAGGAATCGAAATTGGATTCTCTCTATCCTGATTTCCGGAATCTGATGCAGGAATATCGGGACGGTATCCTGTTGTTCGAATTGATGGACGAGAAAGTCTGGTCCAAGGCGATGAAGGATACCACCGGTCTGAAGTCGTTTTACGAAGCCAACAAGACCAAGTACATGTGGCCCGACCGTTTGGACGCGACTATTTTCACCTGTGCCAATGCGGATGTCGCTAAAGAAGTACATAAGGCCATGAAGAAAATCGATGACCTGGATACCCTGCAGGCACGAATCAATCAGTCGTCACAACTCAATTTGCAGATCAGGTCTTCCAGATTCGCACGTGGCGAAAGCGAAGTGATCGACCAGATCGAATGGAAGCCGGGTACGACCAAGGACATGCCCAAGAATTCGCAGGTCGTATTTGTCGTCGTGAACAAAGTGATGCCATCACAGCCCAAATCGATAGACGAAGCCAAAGGCATCATCACAGCCGATTATCAATCGGCTTTGGAGAAGGAGTGGATCGCCAGTTTGCATGCCAAATATCCAGTGAGAGTCGAGACGGTTGTCGTGGAGTCGGTTTACTCCAACAAATGACATCCTTACCTTCAAAGCATACCACCGATTGCGCCCTGATGAAGTTCAGGGCGCTTTTGCATTCATGATGCCGCTTAAAAGCCATTCTGCCGTTTTACTTTATATCGTTACACTGTACATGGCTGCTGTGATAACGGGCTGCTCGCGTCGTTCGACGGGTGAGGAGCAACGCCCTGATGCGGTTGCCAAGGTTTTCGGCTATCAGCTGTATGCGGACGAACTACGTGGAGTCGTGCCGCGCAGTGCTTCCAGACAGGACAGTATTGCCATCACCAAAGATTTCATCGACAACTGGGTACGCAAGAAAATCGTGCTGCATAAAGCCGAAACGAATTTGGGTGACGAATCCAAAGATGTCGCTCAAAAACTCGAGGAGTACCGGAACTCGTTGCTCGTTTATGCCTATGAGACGGAACTCATCCGACAGAAATTGGACACTTCGGTTTCTGAGCAGGAAATCGCCAGCTACTACGAAAAGAACAAGGCGAATTTCGAGCTCAAAGACAATATCATCAAAGTGATTTATCTGAGGCTGGGGAAAAATTCACCCAAGATGGATAAGGTGCGGGATTGGTACAGACGGGATGATCCCAAGAGCAGGAAATTACTGGCCGATTATTGCAGGCAGTACGCGGTGAACTACTACCTGGATGATGAGACGTGGTTGCTATTCGATGATTTGCTGAAGGAGATACCCATCAAGACATACGACAAGGAGCAATTCCTTCAAAACAACAGGGTCCTGGAGATCACGGACAACAATTCACTTTACCTCGTCAACATCAAGGGTTTCATGATCAAGAACTCATTATCGCCGTTGAGTTTTGAAAGAAACAATATCCGACAGCTTATCGTCAACGAACGCAAGCTCAAATTGCTGGAAGAGATGGAACGACAAGCCTATCAGGAAGCCTTGAAAAATGGCGAGGTTGAACTGTTTTAATCTTATTTTTGCTGAAATGCATCGCTCCGGATCCTTTCGCTTTTATCTGCCTGTTGTCACGTTTCTCCTGACATTGTCCATGCACTCCAGTGGACAAGAAGTGCTCGACCAGGTGATGGCAACGGTCGGAGGACAGATCGTTCTCAAATCCGAAATAGAGCGCCAGTACGTGCAGATGCTCGCCCAAGGTGGGGATGACCCTGATGCCAAGTGTGGCATTTTCGATCAGCTCATTCTACAGAAGTTGATGCTCAACCAAGCTCAGCTGGACAGTATCACGGTTTCCGAAACACAGATCGAGGGGGAATTGGATCGTCGCATGCGCTTCTACATCCGGCAGATCGGATCGGAAGAAGCGTTGGAAGCTTATTTCAAGACGTCCATCCGACAATTGAAGGATGAACTCCGTGATGCCATCAAGGATCAGTTGACTGTACAGAACATGCAGTCAAAAATCACCAAGGATGTGACGGTTACGCCGAACGAGGTGCGTGCTTATTTCGAGAGTATTCCACCGGATAGTCTGCCTTACATGGATGCCGAATTGGAAATCGCCCAGATCCTGCGCACTCCGCCAGTGAGTGACGCTGAAAAACAAGCTATCCGTGCGCGATTGGAAGAGTTCCGGGCTAAAATCGCAACAGGCGATGATTTCGCTGTTTATGCCGCACTTTATTCTCAAGACCCCGGATCGGCCAAGAAGGGAGGAGAGCTGGGTTTCTTCGAACGTGGCATGATGGTTCCGGAATTCGAAGCGGCTGCGTTCAATCTGAAGCCGGGTGAGATGAGCATGATCATCGAGACTAAGTACGGTTTCCACTTGTTACAATTGATCGAGCGACGCGGAAATCAGATCAATGTCCGTCATATCCTTCTGCAGCCAAAGATTTCGGACGCCGACCTGTACAAGTGTGTCAACTACCTGGATAGTCTCAAGCAAGTGATCGAATCAGGCAGGATCACTTTTGAGGAAGCCGCACAAAAGTATTCGGACGACGATGAGACAAAGAACAGTGGCGGTATGATGGTGAATCCAGAGACCAACACGACACGTTTGTCGCCCGACAAGATCGATCGTGTCTTGTTCTTTCAAGTCGATACCATGCAGCTTGGAAAGATTTCTCCTCCCTTGCTTACCGCATCGGCCGATGGAAAAAATGCCTACCGCATTGTCACGGTCAAGTCGAGATCTGTGCCTCACAAAGCCAATCTGAAGGACGATTATCAGAAGATCCAGGAAGTGGCGCTTTCCGAGAAGCAGAACAAGATGATGAGTGAATGGGTCGAGAAGAAAAGAAAAACCACTTTCATCCAGATAAATACCGACGATTTTGCCAATTGTTCCATGCTGGATCATTGGCGAACGACAGATGTGAAATCCGGCCAATAAACCTACCAGAATGAAACAGTACGCAAGTGATGTAGAAGCGGTACAAGACCTGCTTCAACGGTACAAAGCCCTAAGAGCGGAAATCGGAAAAGTGATCATCGGACAGGACGAGGTGGTTCGCGATGTGCTGATTTCGATATTCAGTCGAGGACACTGTCTGCTCGTCGGAGTTCCCGGACTTGCAAAGACCCTTCTTGTCAATACCATTGCTCAATCGCTTGGACTCACCTATAACCGTATTCAGTTCACACCTGATCTGATGCCATCCGACATCATCGGAACTGAAGTGCTTGATGAGGCAAGGCAATTCAAATTCATCAAGGGTCCTTTGTTCGCGAATATCATTCTGGCCGACGAAATAAACCGTACACCGCCTAAGACTCAGTCAGCATTGCTTGAGGCCATGCAGGAATATGCCGTCACCGCAGCCGGTAAACGCTATCCGCTGGATCAGCCCTTCTTCGTACTCGCCACTCAGAATCCCATCGAGCAGGAAGGTACCTATCCGCTGCCTGAGGCGCAGTTGGATCGTTTCATGTTCAATGTGTTGTTGACCTATCCGGCACTGGAACAAGAGGTGCAGGTCGTTAAAAACACCACGTCCGACTACAAGCCGAAATTGGAGAAAATCATTTCTGGCGATGAGATCCTGTTCTTCCAGGATCTGGTGCGACGGATTCCAATTCCTGATAATGTACTCCATTATGCGGTGCAGCTCGCTGCCAAATCGCGTCCAGGAACATCGACAGCTTCTGCCGAAGTAGAGAAGTATGTTTCATGGGGTGCTGGGCCACGCGCTTCTCAATACCTCGTAGTAGGAGCGAAGTGTCATGCCGCGCTCAACGGTAAGTACTCTCCTGATATCGAAGATGTCCGAGCTGTTGCCGTGCCCATTCTTCGTCATCGTATCGTGCGTAACTACCGTGCCGAGGCCGATGGGATTTCGGTGGAGCAGATCATCAGCGGCCTCATGAGGTCCTGATCAATTTGTCCCCTTATCGCTTTTTTTGACTTTGCTTTTATCGACGGGTTCGATATTCTCGAGCGCGACACTCGCCTTAAGATTGCCGAAGTCGATGATCACGGTGTCTTTTTTCATCTCGACCACGATGCCGGTCTGTTTGCTCTTCAGCATCCGCACCTCGGTTCCGATGGTCACTGCTTTGCGCAGTCTCTCCAAGAGCGATTGACGGCGTTGAGCGATCTTTTCGGCAGTGTTCTCGGCAGCCCGCTTCTTTTTCTCGGCCGTCATCGATCCGACGAATTTTCCAATCACGGCTTTTTTGTCTCCTGATTTCTCCCATTCATCAGCCAGTGATTTCAACTTCCTTCCCAGCTCCGCTAGTTTGCGCGTTTCTTCCTGCCGCTGACGCTCCTTGTCGATCTTGTCGGTCAATTTCTGGCTCAGCTGTTCGAATCTCGACTCTGCCGCCTCGGTGCGCTGCCGCCGGTCTTGCAGCCTTTTGATTTCTTCTTCCAATTCGTGTTTCTGCTGGTGCAGTGTGCCAAGCATCTTGTTGAGTCGTAGCTTTTCGCGCTGCACTTTCTGTTTGGCGCGGTCTAATACATGCTTTGGCAAGCCGATTCTCTCCGCCACCTCGAAGGTGTAGGAGCTGCCAGGCTGACCGACGATGAGTTTATACAACGGCTGTAGGGTTGCCGGATCGAATAGCATCGACGCGTTCTTGACGCCCTCCAGATGGTCGGCAAGCAGTTTGATGTTGGTGTAATGCGTGGTGAAGACGCCAAAGGTTTTGCGACGGTTCAGCTCCTCCAATACCACTTCGGCAATAGCACCTCCCAATTCAGGATCGGTGCCGGTGCCGAACTCGTCGATCAGTACCAAGGTTTTGTTATTGCTGGACCGAATGAATCGGTTCATTCGGATCAGCCTGGAGCTATAGGTGCTCAAAGCGTTTTCGATGGACTGACTATCACCGATGTCGGCAGAGAGGCGATCGAAGAATCCCATCCGTGATCCTTCTGCCACCGGTACGGGCAGACCGCTTTGCAGCATGATTTGCAGCAGACCGACCGTCTTCAAGGTGATCGATTTTCCGCCTGCGTTGGGTCCGCTGATGATCAGCATCCTGCTTTGAGCATCCAGGTCCAACGTCAATGGAACTGTCTGCTTTCCGGTGAGTTTGTTCTGGAGTAATAGGAGCGGGTGAAGGGCATTCAGCAAGTGGAGTTCCGGTGCGGGTTCGAGCCGCGGGATTCTGCTTCCTGTTTCCGCTGAGAAAATCGCTTTTGCCCGTATGAAATCGAGTTGACTCAGGAAACGATGATGGTTTTTTATCGTAAGTGCGTGTGGTCGTAATCGGTCGGATAATTCGCGCAGTAGTCGCATCACTTCATTGCGCTCGTCCAGCTCGAGTTCGGCGACTTCGTTGTTAAGCTCGACCATTCCTTCCGGCTCGATGAAGGTGGTCTTTCCTGTATCACTTCTTCCGTGTACGATGCCGTTGATGTCGCGGCGGTGTTCGGAAGGGACGGAGAGTACGCGTCTGTTATTGTAAAAATTCTCTTCGTTATCCCTTATCCATCCCTTTTTCCTCAAGTCGTTGATGTATGCCCTGAAACGGCGGTCGGCTTCTCTTCTTTTGGATGAAAGCTCACCTCTGATTTTCTGCAGGTCCGATGAAGCGCTGTTTTTCAGCATGCACTGGTTGTCGACATACAATTCGATCATGTCTGCAATCGTCATGTCTTCCTGCAAGCCTTCCGCCAATCCCAACAACGCCGGATAGGCAGAAGTACGGTCTTTCAGGAAGCGGAGAAGGCTATTGACAATCCGGCAGGCGGAGCGTAGCCGATCGACTTGCCCCTCTGAAAGCGTACTGCCTTGTTTGGATAACAGTTGTACATCGCTCAGGAATTCATCGAAAAGGAAATCAGGAAAATATCCTTTGCTCTCGAGCGTGTTCAGGTATTCTTCTACGCGTACGAGTTGAGTCAATAGTTCCATCCGATCCGGAAAAGGCGCAAGATCCATCGCGAGTTCCTTGGAGGATTCGCAGCGGCAGTAATTGGCGATCCGATCACGTATGCGATCGAACTCAAGCACTTGTAGCAGGTCGTCAGGGTATAATTCCACGCTTTGCAAAGGTACTAAGGGGAAGAGTATCGTGCGTGGCTCCCTTTTGCTATTTTACAGCCTTGCATCCTATGAAAATAGCCGTAATCGGAGGAGGAGCTGCCGGCTTCTTTGCTGCCATACATGCCGCCGACCAATCAAACCACGACGTGGTCTTGTTCGAATCTACCGCCAAACTGCTCTCCAAAGTAAGGATCAGTGGCGGTGGTCGTTGCAATGTCACCCATGCGTGTTTCAACCCCGCCGAACTGTGCGAGGCCTATCCACGTGGCGGCAAGGAATTAAGGCAGTCATTCAGTCGTTTTATGACAGGCGATACGGTGCGCTGGTTCGAAGAGCACGGAGTGGAATTGAAAACCGAGTCGGATGGACGGATGTTTCCACGTTCGGATGATTCGGCTTCCATCGTTGATTGCTTGTTCACTGCTGCAGAAGATGCTGGTGTGGAAATTCGCACAGGAGACCCCGTGGATGCTCTTGTTAAAAAGCCTGACGGCTTCAGCATCGATCTAAGAAGCGGCAAATCGTTTCTTTTCGATCGGGTGATTGTCGCTACCGGAGGTCATCCGAAAATCGAGGGGTTCCATTGGATAGCTCGCTTAGGACATGCTATTGAATCACCTGTTCCGTCCTTGTTCACGTTCAACATTCCTGATCGAAACCTGAATGCTCTGATGGGTGTCGCAGTGGAGCAGGCTACCGTTTCACTTCCTGAATGCCATGTGGAAACTACCGGTGCGGTTCTATTGACCCACTGGGGATTGAGTGGTCCGGCAGTACTAAAAGCTTCCTCCATCGGCGCCCGACAGCTCGCCGGATTGTCATATCGTTTCAAGGTCGTAGTGGATTGGTTGCCTGGTGAGTCAGTGGATGATACCATGATATGGTTTGAAGAAGGACGAACGACTTCCGGTACCGTACGTGTCAGAAACAGGATTCCTGATGGACTTCCTCGCAGACTGTGGGAGTACCTTGTGAACGAGGCAGGCATCATCGAAAGTGCTAATTGGGCAGACCTTTCAAAAGAGCAAATGAAAAGACTCGCCGCACTTCTGCATGAACAGCAGATTCGTGCACAAGGCAAGACGACCTTCAAGGAGGAGTTCGTGACGTGTGGCGGAGTTTCCCTCAGGGAAGTGGATTTCAAGACGATGGAAAGCAAGCTGGTCAAAGGGTTGTTTTTCGCTGGGGAAGTGCTGGATATCGACGCAGTCACCGGCGGGTACAATTTTCAGGCGGCCTGGACTACCGGTTATCTTGCCGGTTTGTCAGCAGCCCAGAAGCACGATTGACGTATTCAAAACAGTATCTTTGATGATCTTAGCATAGGTCATCAAAGATAC